>DASSGE010001001.1:0-11258 GCA_035693605.1 Binatia bacterium | reverse complement strand
ACGATCTGCATGAGAATCTGATTGGGCTCGCCGCGGTCAAACAGCTTCATGATCGGGATGCGCAGACCCTCCTCGAAGACCTCGCGCGCCTCGGCGGAAAGTATTCGCCCGCCGATGTCGGCGCTATGGCAGGTGTTGGCGAACAAGGCGACCAGCTTGCCGTTCTTGAAGATCGGCGTGGTGATGGTGATGTCGTTGATCTGCCCGGCGGTTTGCCAAGGATCGTTGGTGATCAACACGTCACCCGGCGCCAGCCGTTGCGGCGGAAAAGCGGCAAGGAAATGTTTCATCGATGTCGCCATCGCATTGATATGGCCGGGCGTGCCGCTGATCGATTGCGAAATCATCCGTCCCTTGGTGTCGAACATGCCACAGGCCAAATCCTGGCTTTCGCGCACGATGGTGCTGAAAGCGGTGCGGATCAGCGCATCCTGCTGCTCGTTGGCAACCGACAAAAAACGGTTCCAGATCACTTCGAGCGTAACGGGGTCAATGACTTTATTTTCCATCGCCCAACTCGCCTAGTTCGACAATGACATTAAGCTTATCGTCGACCCGCGCCCGGCCGCGCGCGCCAACGATCAAAGTCGACTCGCGCTCCTCGACGATCGCCGGGCCGTGGAACTGCATACCCGGCTCGAGCGCGTAACGATCGTAGATCGCGGTTTCGACATAACCGTTGGTCTCGGGAAAGAACGCCAGACGTGAACCTTTGCGCGCATCACCGCTTTGGGATGAACCGCGCGGCAAATGTAAATTCATATCCGGCCGCGGCCCACTCGCCACCACACGCCAGTTGATCACTTCGAGCGGCACGTCCGGTCCCTTGCGGCCGTAGAGCGATTCGTAGGTGCGTTCGAACTCAGTGCCGATCCGCGCCAAATCGCCGGCGCCGAGCACGCCATCGGGTAGTGCCACCGAAACCTCGTGGCCTTGACCGATATAACGCAAGTCGGCGGTGCGCTGGTAGCGAATCTCGCCGGCTTTCAAACCGGAACTCTCCAAGACTTTGCGTCCTTCTTGGGCCATTTCATCGAGCAAGCAGTTGGCCGAATTCCAATCCAGTTGATCCATGCGACTGTAGGCGCTGCGGACAAAATCGAAAGCCAACGGCGCGCTGAGCAATCCGAAGGTCGAACCGACACCTGCGCCGAACGGCGCGATCAGCGCCGGCAGCCGCAAGATCTCCGCCACCCTATAGCCATGCACCGGCCCGGCGCCGCCGAAGGCATACATCGGCATGCGTCGAGGGTCTTTGCCGCGCTCACCGAGATGGGCGCGCGCCGCGTTGGCCATATTCTCGTTGACGATCTGGTGAATACCCCAGGCGACTTGTTCGGCGGTCATTTTCAAAGGTTTACCCAATCGTTCCAGGGCTTTTTTCGTGCCGTCGAGATCGAGCTTCATCTTGCCGCCAAGAAAATAATTGGCATCGAGATAACCGAGCACGAGATCGGCATCGGTAACCGTCGGTTGGCTGCCACCTTGACCATAGCAAACCGGCCCGGGATCGGCGCCGGAACTATCCGGCCCGACTTTTAGTAGTCCCAAAGAATCGACCCGGGCGATGCTGCCGCCGCCGGCACCGATCTCGATCATGTCGATGACCGGTATGCGTACCGGCAAACCACTGCCCTTGCGGAATCGATAGACACGGTCGACTTCGAATTCGTGGGTTTTCAATGGCTGGCCGTCGTCGATGACGCACAGCTTAGCCGTCGTGCCACCCATGTCGAAGGAGAGTAAATCACGATGGCCCGAGCGCAAGCCCGCCTCCGCCGCGGCAAGCGCGCCCGCCGCCGGACCCGATTCGAGCAAACGCACCGGAAAGCGCGATGAAGTCTCGCGCGTGGCGATACCGCCGCTCGAAAGCATAACGAAAAAGCTGCCGCGGAAACCGATCTCGTCCAAACGTGATTGCAGTTGGGCCAGGTAATCCGACACTCGTTCTTGGACGTAGACATTCGCCAGCGTCGTGCTGGTGCGTTGAAACTCGCGAATCTCGGCCACCACTTCAGAGCTCAGCGACACCCGAATCTGCGGCGCGATCTCTGCGATGATCTCGGCGGTACGTTTTTCATGGGCCGGATTGCGAAAACTGTTGAGATAACAAATGCCGATCGCCTTGATGCCCTTTTCACGTAGCTCGCCGACAAGTTTACGCACGAAACTCTCGTTCAATTTTTCCAAGACGCTGCCGTCGGCAGCCATGCGCTCGGGCACATCGAAGCGCAGATGGCGCGGCACCAAGGGCTTGGGCAGATCTAAATTGAGATCATAAAGCTCGTAGCGGTGCTCGCGGCCGATCTCGACGGCGTCGCGAAACCCAGCGGTGGTCAGTAACGCTGTCAAAGCGCCTTTGCGTTCGATCAACGCATTGGTCACCAGTGTCGTGCCGTGAATCAGCGTACCGCGCTCGCGGGGATCCACCGAGCCGTTCTCCAACACCGGCCGCAGCGCGTTCTCCACCGCGAGACTGGGATCGCCGGGCGTGGTCAACGTCTTCGCAATGACGGCGCTCCCGTCATCGCCGACCAACAGCATGTCGGTAAAGGTCCCGCCGATATCGATGCCTACGCGGTACATGAGAATTCGTTCAAAAGTTCAAACGTGCAAAGTTCAATCGTTCCGAATTCTTTTCCGACCTTGAACCCTTGAACCTTGAACTTTTGAACCGTTATTGGGCGAAGAGATCGAGCAACGGTTGCGTCTGATGCGCCGCCGCCGGACGCAGTAGCGGAATTTGTACGCCCGCATCGCGGTACTGCTGCACCCGTTTTTTGACTTCATCGGGCGTGCCACTGGCGGTCATGCCTTGGACGTAGGAGTCGGGGATCGCTTTGATCAAACCCTCCATGCCGCCTGCCGCGTGGGCTTTTTCGAACAGCGGTATGTCTTCTTTGTGGATATAGGGCTCGCCGACGCGCATCTTCGGTCCGGCGATAAACGATATCTGCACGGGGTCGAGCTTGGTCGCCACTTCCCAACGTACCGCGTCGAGCGCTTTTTGATGATTGTCCTCGATCGAGCAATTGATAATTTGCGCGACGAAGAATTTGGAAAAGTCGCGGCCTGCCTGCTCCGCCGACTCTTTAATGATTTTAAGCGCGTTAACCGTGTACTCCGGCGAGCAGACCGCATTGAGAATGACGCCATCGCCAACCGCGCCGGCGAGCTTCAGGCCGACCGTCGCGGTCGCCGGAACATAGAAAGGAATATGCGAGCGCACCGGCTTCCAACCCAAACCGACGTTATCGAAATTAACGAATTTACCGTGATACGAAACTTTCTCCCCGCTAAACAATAACCGCATGGACTCGATGTACTCGCGCAATACTTCGCTGGGTGTGGCGCCGACATCTTGCGGCAGCGCATGCACGCGGGCGTGGCTCTTGGTGCACGCCCCCGGCGCAGCGGTGATGCGGCCACCGCTAAGTTCATCCAACGTCGCCAATGACTGCGCCATCACCACCGGACCGCGCAAGCGCACGATCTGAGTCGTCCCCATGATCATGTTTTTGGTCGCCAGACTGATCGCCGCCAACGAACTCACCGAATCTCGCATGAGCTCGATGGTCTCGGAGAAAAACGCCATCTCGAAGCCGCGCTCTTCGGCCTGCTTCATCACATCCGCCATTTCGCGCACGTTGGTAAACTTGCCGTAGCCCAATGCGTAGCCCACTCGTTGTTTTGCCATCAACACTTGCTCCTTAACTGAACGGTTCGACCGGCTCATACAGCCGTGAATACTCGCTTTATTCCTACGCAATGGTGCCAGACGAGTCAATCACACAGGGCGCGAAAACGATACCGGAAACAGCAACCCCACAAACGGAGCCGACCCTGTATTATCTCTTCGAAATGTCTTTTAATGCGTCGGCGAGGTAACTCTGATCTATATACTTGGCCAAGCTGGTCAGGGGCCCCTTGGCATTGATCTGGTCCATGTAGATGCGAATGGCGTATTCGGTTCCTTTGATGCTCAAGTCGCCATCGGGATGCCAGATTTGCTGCTGCGTGTAATACTCCCAACCGCGGCGGGCGTATGCCGGCTTTAACTGCATTTCGCGGGCGAGAAAATCAATGGCAGCTTCTTTATTGTCGTACATCCAGCGGTGCGTCAGCGCGATCGCTTTCATGAAACGTACGGCGAGTGAGCGATTCTTCTCTGCCCAAGAACGTTTCACTGCCAAGGCACTCAGCTCAAATTCCGGCACCGCATCGATCAGTCGCCCGACGATATTCAAGCCGCTCTCCTCGGCGATATAATTGAGCGGGATGGCGACGGTAGTGGCGGCAATCTGGCCAGATTGCAGCGCCGCCAAATTAGCTGACGAGCCGCCGGCCAAGACGAGAATCTTATAATCGCGCGGATATTCGAGTCCTTTGGCCTTGAGCGCCGCCTTCATCGCGGTCACGGTGCCGCTGGTCAATGACGAGGCGCCAAACGTCGCGCCGCGCAGCTCCTCGATGGATTTATATTTTTTGCCGGCAACGATGTCGTGGGTGAGCCCGTTGATGATGCCGCCGATCATCACCAGATCGAGACCGCGCTCAGTCGCTTCATAAAAAGCCTCAGCGCCGCCCGACCCGACATGCAGCGAGTTGGCCGCCAGCGCCTGAACATTCATCGGCGTGCCGCGCAGCAAAACCAACTGCCCGTCTAACCCTTGCTGATCGAGAAAGCCCTTCTTGACGGCGGCCCACAGAGGCCCATAACCCAGCGTCTTACTCGATGCGCCGAAGTAGATCCTGGGCTTATCTTGAGCCGAAGCGAATCCGACGGACGAGAAAACGATCAACACAAATGAGATTAGGGAACGAAGATCCATTCAACCTGTCCTCGTTTTTGATCGATCCGCTGTGCGATCACAAACGAATTGACCGAGCATTAAACCGATTCATCCGAGTTTCGCGCCCCGCTCTTGGCGGCTAAACTTCCGATTTCCCGATTCCCATCCTAAGGATGCACGCTCTCCAAAAACCAATCGGTCGGCAGCTCGCGGCCAATGCCTTTGGCTTTTGCTTCGCTGTACACCGCCGCGCCAACCGCGGCAAATTGCAGACCGATGCCGATGTTGTTGAGAAAACAGGTTGCCTCCTGGGGATTGGCGCGCCCCTGCGCCTTGCCCGTGACCAGATCCTTCAAGTCCGGCGCCGACAGCCAGAACGGATGCTCGACCTCGACTTCACGCGCATGGGTCGGTCCTTTCTTGATAATGTCGATGGCGTCGTGCGCGGGTATGCCTTCTTCGCCGTAACCGGCGACAAAATTCATCGGCGCGTGCTGATGGGCATGGATCACCAAGCGGTCGACTTTGCGGATCGTGTCGTCGCCCAACTCCGGCACGCGCACACAAGTCAAATGCAATCCGGGTTTGACCCAATCGGCGCTAACGACGCGGGAAAGCGAGTTGGTCGTTGCCGCGATAATATCGGCACCGTGGATCGCCTCTTCCGGCGAATCGACCGCGCGCAGCTCGGCGCTAACCTTGGGCTGCAATTCTTTGACGAAGGCTTCACGATTGGTTTTGGTCGGGCTGAAAACGTTGATGCGCTTGAGCGGCCGCACCGTGCACATTGCCGGCACGTGGCTGCCGGCCTGCCAGCCGGAACCGAACAGCGCCATGGTGCTGGCGTCTTCGCGAGCTAAGTAGCGCGCCGCCAACGCGCTGCTCGACGCCACGCGCATGCGCTGGACGACGCCGTCGGGAAACATCGCCAGCGGTTCGCCGGTAACGGTCGAGAACAACATGACGAGGCCTACATACTTGTCACCCGGCGCGGCGCGCAGCTTGGTTTTGATTGTCCGGTTGCCCTGTTGGGTCCACCGAATGATGTCGGAATTGATGCGCATGGCTACGATCGGCGGATCGTACAGCCCCGCTTCCATCGATTTGAAAGCATAGACTCCGGCCTCGGTGGCCGACGGCATAACCAGATCGGTGCGCGGCCGGTTGATTGCCGTCCCTTGGTCCCAACTGGCGTAGGCTTTTTCTAGCGCGTCGATGCAAGTTTTGATAGAGAGGAACGACTCGATTTCTTCGTTGCTGAGTATGATCATGGAGCTGGCATATCAACGGCCAGCATTTACGTCAAGGTTGAGATCGTGTCACGGTTCAACGAAACTGTATGTAATCGACTAACGTCGCTCACGGAGGAATCGAAAATGGCAATCACGAAAATCCTACTGCTTCATCCAGGCAATATGGGCGCGACCATTGGCGCCTGCGCCGCCGCCGGCGACGCCAGAGTTTATTGGCTGTCCACACAAAGAAGCCCTGCTTCGAGGGCGCGCGCCGAGAAGGCAGGCCTGATTGAAGCCAAAGACTTTGGCGCAGCGGTGCAACAAAGCGATGTCGTGCTCTCGGTCTGTCCCCCCGACGCAGCCGTGGACGTCGCGACTCAGGTCGCGGCAGAGAGATTCACCGGCATCTATGTCGACGCCAACGCGGTTTCGCGCGCCACCGCCGAGGCAATCGGTAAAATCGTCAGCCGCGCGGGCGCGAGCTTCGTCGATGGTGGCATCATTGGCTCGCCGGTGAAACAAGCCGGCACTACGCGACTGTATTTGTCAGGGGAAAAAGCCCAAGAGGTCGCTGAGCTATTTACCGGCAGCATGCTGCACGCCCGCGCCATCGGCGTGATTCCCGGCGAGGCGTCGGCACTCAAAGTCGCCTATGCCGCGTGGACCAAAGGCACCGACGCGTTGATCCTGGCTATTCGTGCTTTGGCTGTCCATGAAGGAGTTGAGCCGGCGCTGCTGCAGGAATGGCGTATTTCCCAGCCGGCACTGGAAAAAAAGTGCACGCAAGCCGCCGCCTCCGCCGCACCGAAAATGTGGCGTTACGTCGGCGAGATGAAAGAAATCGCCGGCGCCTTCGAAGCAGCCGGTTTACCTGGAGGCTTTCATGACGCCGCCGCGGAGATCTGCCAGCGGCTCGCCTGCTTCAAGGACCAAACCGAGCCGCCGCTGGCAGTCGGAACCGTACTCGCACAATTACGCTCGTCAAAAACAACTGAATAGGCAAATGGGTCACGCCAAAGCCTGCAGGTGAAATTTATTTGAAGAACGTCTTGTCGAGTACCAGAACCACTTTTAAGACGTAAAGTCTCTGGAGCGATCACGGTTATCTTCGAGAACCTACCGCCGCCGGCTTTTGGCTCGGCAGCTTTCGTCGCCGCATCGGGAGTAGCCGGCGGTTACTCGGCTCGCTTAGGAATTTTTAAACCTTGAAGCGTTGAATGTAACCTTGCTGCTCTTGCCTGACGGTGGCCAACGTGCCGTCCAGGACATCGACATCGTCGCGCTTGGTCCGGTCAACATCCGTTGCGCCAAGGCTTCGGAATGGCGCGATGATAATTCACCCGGACGTGGACACTTCTTCTCGAGGGCCTCACTGATGCGCTTGAGGCTTTCAACGGGTCGTATGCTCAAGAACCTGTCTTACTCTCAGCCTGCTTCCAACAGCGTTTGACATCGGCCGACTTCGCCAATGCGGCTTTGCTCCACAGAGGCCGTCACAGTCGGCGCGAACATTACTAAAAGCGCGATCTTAAACCCGTCGCGTTGCAGCCAGCGCAGCACCACCGCCTCGATTTCTTGACTGTCACCGCCCTAAAATTCAACGGCTCGCCCAATAACACCGAAGATCACGCCGCCTAGGTAAGAACGAAGCAAAAGGACCAAATTGTACCCTGCCAAGCGTCATTATCATGCCTTTTGACTTCAGCTTACGAATCTTATACGTAACCGCCTATTCAACATGGCGGAGGACATCTCCACAGCGAGATACACACTATGGACAAGCTTGGTTATATTATTTCCGAAGCACTGATCTTTTTCCTGGTGATTTGGTTTGCCGTACGCTTTGTGCAATATCGCCGTCGTCGAAATAAGCAGCCGCTTTTCTCGGAACGCGACAAGGCCTTACTGTTCCCGCAAAACAAAATCGATCTGCGCTCGCCGGCACTGCGCGTCAGATTCGCCCGCTGTATTTTACTGGCCACCGCCGCGACCTACGTCGAGTTCCTTATGCTGGCGCCGTTCGGCGCGGCGATCTTGTGCATCACACTGGTCCTCACCATTACTGGTATCGTGCACGGCATCCTGTTCGAGCCGGCTTAACCGTCGCGGCCAGTTAATAAGCCGCCTGCCAGCCATGCGGCTTCGCTAGATTCGTTTGCTTTTGGTAGACAAAGACTACCCGTCGGCAATCTGCATGGTGAAGCCAAGCGGGTGTAAATTCGTCTGCTCAATCCTTGACCTGTACCGTCACCTCATTTTCCACCGGCGCATCATTGCTCAACGATGCCACGCCGATTGCCGCGCGCGTGTGCCGGCCCCGCTCACCAAACAGTTGAACCAGCAGATCCGACTCGCCATTGACAACCTTGGGCATATCGATAAATCCCGGGGCGACATTGACGTAGCCCAGAACTTTGACGATGCGTTCGACCTTATCGAGATCGCCCAACGCTACCTTCATGATCGCTAGATGATTGAGCGCGCAATTACGCGCGGCGTCGTAGGCCTGTTCCAGCGTAACGTCGGCGCCAACTTTACCTCGGTATTTGATCACACCATTGATTCGACCAATGTTGCCGCCAATGAACAGCAGATTATCGACCCGCACGTAGCCGATATAATTTGCCGCAGGGGTCGGTACATTGGGTAGTTCAATGCCGAGCGCTTTGAGTCGATTTTCGATTTCCATAGGCGCCTCCATGAATAAATTATGCAAACCCGACGCAACGTCGCATCGCGTCAAAATCTTGTCCAGCTCCAAACAATCCGACCCAACGTTCCCACAACTATCTACGACCGCGAGATTAATCTGAATTTTCCGCAGCGGCGGGCAGATCCTCCCGGGCCGCCAACGTCGCCTCGAGGTTCGCAGCGCAAACAAAATAGTCGCGGCTCAAACAGAGTTGTGCATCGCGGAATCCAATGACCGGCGACCAAAAACCCCACTGTTCGACTCCGGGTCATTCAGAGTTCCGCAATGTATCAGGAAAGGTCGAGCTGATAGCGCAAAAACTTCGGCTCGACCTGTTGCACGACTTTTGCGCTGAGACGAGTTAATGAGCAACTTTGACAGTTCATTCCGCAACGACGCCGAAGCTTTAATCGACCTTCTAGAGGATATCGTCGCTTCATATCAGGATAACGACTCGCGACCGGCCATCGCGTTAAGCCTCTATCGTCAACGGGTTCATCTTGAGGCAAGCGCTCGGATCAAGCCAGCCAAGCGTTTTGTCATCATCAAGGGTGGAGCCCGCCGTCGACCCGCTCACCAGTGCCCTAGACTACGTCTGGGCCAGCCACGCCTCCGGCTTTTGGTGAACCCTGGGTCGCCGGTGGAGGCACCCTAGTCGGGCGACCAATGGCTCGATCCCTGCATTGCTCGACTCAGCCCCGCCAATCGTAAAACAACCCTGCATAGTCGGTCGCGTAGTTACCGCCCTGCTTAACACCGCGCGGAAACTGCGCTGCCTGCGGAATGTCCTTACCACAATAAACCTCAAACAAATTTCCCGACGGATCGCGAAAATACATCAGTCCTTTCTTGCCGTCGCGTGTCCAAGGCCCCGGAGTCGCCACACCATTACGTTTGAGCCAATCGATCATCGGCAGAAAATTGTCTCCATCGGCATAAAAAGCGTAGTGCGGATACTCGGCATGACGTCCGGTGCAAACCCCGCTGCGCGTCGACAGTCCAACAATCGCGCCAGCGACGCGCACTTCGGTAAAAGTCGCCGGATCACTGGTCACTAACGGCTCTCCGCCCATGACTTCGATAAAAAATCGCTTTGCCTGTTCGACATCTTTCACTGGAATGCTTAGATGGGCGAAGCTCGCTATGCGCGGCCGGGACAACTTTGAATCTGCAACTTTACCGCTCCAGTTATAATTGAGTGCACCGAGCGGCAGCGGCACTCCACCCTGACGCGGTCCCAAGGCCAAATTCTTGATATCGCCGAAGCCGCTCTCACAGTAGAGTTCCAGCAAATTTCCTGACGGATCGCGAAAATAAAGCAGCGCGGTTTTATAGTCGCGCGTCCAAGCATGGGTCGGCACGCCGCAGTCAGCGAGCCAGGGTTGAGCCAAAGCGAAATCCGCCGGTTCAACGTTAAAACCGTAATGCGGATACTCGGCGTCCCAGCCGGTCCAACCATCCGATTGTTCCGACAGACCGACAATCATGCCCGACAGCATCACTTCGGCAAAACCAGCCGTGTCGTGATATAGCTCGCCGCCCAAGACGTCGATGTAGAACCGCGTTGATTCAGCCAGGTCACGGCATGGTAAACTTACATGGTGCAGATACGTGAACTTCGGTTGAGTCTCGGTTGTGCAGGCAGCCGGGTTTTCCATGGTTCACCTCTGATCTAATCGCTGAAGGACTCTTACACCATAGCTTAAACACCGACAAGATATTTCATCATGACCGGCACACGCGACCGCACATTACCTATTGACCGGCGACATACTGATCAATCCCCAATGCATGCTCGGGGCGGCGATGGCTCCATGCTGCATCAGCGCCAAGCCAGACCCGGCATCGCCACTAGGATCGTAATGACGGCAGGATTGAAATATCTAACTGGCGCGAATTTTCGCCAAGGCTGCGAGAAACGCTTCGCGATCTTGGACGACCAGATGCAAAGTCTCCTCTTCGCCGGTCAAGTGGCGATAGCGGATCTTCACCGACGCTGCTGCCGTCCCCGAGCTAACAAGTCGAACATCGAGAATCGAATTTCCCGGCACAAGATGATCCCAGCCAAGAGCTTCGGCAACGAACGCCAGGTTGAATGGAAAATGCGGGCTCACCTGAAGTCTACCTGGGGCTACGACAATCCAGAGGATTCCGGGCGCCTGGTTTAAACCGGACGTAAAACGCCGGTCCGAATGGCCCGAGCGCCAGTTTTCATTAAAATAGACCTCGGAAAATCCAGACTTGAAAATTGGCTTTCCCTTGTTCAGCCGATAAAACAGCGACGCCATCACCAGGGTTGCAGCCGTCATGATAGTGGCCAAGAAAATACCGCTAATCCACTTCGATTTTGTCATGACAAAGTGTCGCTCGCGATCTTGGACGACTTTTGACTACTTTGCGTAAACCTTTGTGGCGGAGTGTCGTCTAATCTAGCAAAATCTCACACCCTGAAGGAGGGTATATGAACACATTAACTGGATTTATCTTCGGCGGCGCTGCACTGGCGACAATCGCGCTGGTCTCCGCCCCAATGGCGGC
>DASSGE010001000.1:0-12004 GCA_035693605.1 Binatia bacterium | reverse complement strand
TGAAAGGTGATCGCGTGACTCGTCGGAAAAATCCCGGTGCGTCGGAAGAAATCCTGCTCGACCGCCTTTGCATCGGCAAATAGTCGCCGCCAGCCCTTTTCTTCGGGAAAATCCGGCACGATGATCGCGTCGAATTCGCCTTTGAGCATGCGCGCCGCCAATGATGCCTCGCTGGCTACCACATCTAAGCGCGTCCCTGCCGGCAACGTGATATCGACTTTGTTTTTGCGCGGCGTGACCCAGTGAATATCCGCCGGCTTGACGCCGTATTCATCGCTCAAAATGCCCCGCGCCCATAACCCCGCGGTGTTGAGCCAACTGGGAATGCCGACCTTTTTGCCCTTGAGCTCTTTGGCATCGGTCAGCGGCGAACCCTCGGGCACGAAAATATAAGACTGGCGAAACTTGCGATTGGGAAACACCGGGATCGCCATATACGGCGCACCCCGGCTTTTGAGCGCGAGATACATCGCCAGGGAAAATTCGCCGGCGTCGAACTTGCCGGCCATGAATTCGTCATGGCCCAGGCCGTCATTTTCATAGGCGATTGCGCGCAGCTCGAAATTCTTGAGCCGCACACGGCCGTCGCACAGAGCCTTTGCACGCAGGTGATAACCCGCGGCTAGAGATAGAGTCGGTGTATCAGACATCGTTTTGACCCTTTGGCTGCGCTCACCCTATTTCAAGCTACGTAACGGTGAGAAATCGAACATCTCGTTAACCGTCAGTCGCTTGCCGATCTCGCCGCGCGCCAGCGAATTGTCCAGGTATTTTTGAATTTGTTCGTCGCGCAGCATCAAACTATCCACGGTCACGCCCATGATGTCATCGTAGGATTCGCTGGCATTGGCCGTGCTGACTTTGAAATCCTTCTCGATATAGTTAATCACTCCGGCACGGTCCCGGCGCATCGCCGCCACGACATCGCGCATGGAGCGCAGCATGTTGCGCACCTGCTCCGGTTGTTTATCGATCTTCTGCCGATTGGCGACAAGCCCAAGCCACGGCGCTTCCGCCAAAGATCGGCTGCGCGCGAGAATCTTAAAGCCTTTCTCGGCCATCATACCGGTAAAAGGCGGACTCAACACCGCCGCGTTCACCGTCCCCTGTTGAATCGCTGCGAGACTAATTGACGTGCTGCCGGTTTGAATGAACGTCACCTTCTTGGGATCCGCGCCGGCGCTTTCAAGCATAAGCGAGCCGTAGCGGTGACTTTCCGAACCGATACGCGATACCGCAACTTTCTTGCCCTCCAGCTCTTTCACGTTGGCGGTGGCGGCGGGGCTAACCAAAGAGAACAATGGCGCCCGGTAAAGAATCGCCAGCGCCTTGATCGGCAGCGAATTCGCGATGGCCGTCCCGGCCGGCCCGACGGATGGCGTGAAGTCGATCTCGCCCGAGACCAGACCGGCCAGTTGCAAGTCGCTGCGCATCTGAATCAGCTCGACGTCGAGTCCGTAGCGGTCGTAAATCTTCAAGGTTTTGGCGTAGTAGAAAGGCAGGAACACGACGTTGCGTACCGACAATGCAACCCGCACGCGCTCCTCGCTGCGCGCGGCGGACACGGTAACCAAGCCCAAAACAAATAATCCAACGATGGAGAAAAGACGCTTTAGATTCATGTAGTCTAGGCGCTCCTTGCTTGGGCTTGCGCGCCAATGATTTTGAGCTCGGTAAAGAGGTCGCGCATCTCGTCGTACGCTTCCCGGCTGAGCGGCTTGGACGGCCAGCGCGGATACATTTTCACGTCAAAGCCGCGCAGTCGCATCGCTTCGCAGTAAATCGTCCGCCCGAACGGACCGGCGAGACGCAGAAAAATATCATGAATGCGGATCACGTCTTTTTGCAGCGCCAACGCGCGCGCTGCGTCGCCGGCATCGATGGCGCGCACCAGCTCGACGCCGATCTCAGGGGTCACCGCCAATGGCGGACTGATGGTACCGGCGACGCCTACTGACATGGCCGAAACCAAATTGCTCGCCAACGCGTAAGGCGCGAACGGCGCTTTGACGAATCTCATATAGGCCATCGCTTCATCAACGCTGCCCATCGCCAGCTTGGCGCCGAAGATATTCGGCACGGCTTCGACCAGGCGCGCCATAAATTGGGGGTGAATGTTGTAGCCCGAATAACGCGGGTTGTTATAAATCAGCATCGGCATGCCGACCGCGCGGTCGACCATTTTCAAATGCTCGATGATCTCATACTCGGAGCGATCGGCGTAATAATACGGTCCGACATGGCCGATCGCCTCTGCGCCGATCGCCTTGGCATGCTTGGCCAAATCGATGGCGCTGTAAGGATCGACTGCGCCGACATGCACCACCACCGGCACGCGATGCTTTACTTGTTGGATTATAATTTCCGCGACCTTCTTGCGCTCCTCCGGCTGCAGCGCCGCTCCTTGACCATAGGAACCAAGAATAAAAAATGCATGCACGCCGCAGGCGACAAACCAATCGGTCAGCTCGCGCATGAGCGGCTCATCGACGCTGCCATCGGCGAGAAACACCGTCGGGCTCGGCAAAACCACGCCCCTAACTTCTTTCATAGAATCCTCCGATCTCGATCTAAAATACCTTCACACCACGAAGAGCACGAAGGACACGAAGGGTCCGGATATATATAAATGTTTCCGAACTTCGTGATGTTCGTGTCGTTCGTGGCGAAAAGTCTTCTTCGGGTCATTCTATTTCTCGCTACCCCGCTCCGCCTCTTCCATCGCTGACCGCAGCATGGCGCCGTGCAAATCCACTGAGGTCATGGCGCAGTATTCGAGGCCGTAAGTCGGCCGCTCTTCCGCCATGCCGGTTTCGAGCAAGCGCTGCAATGCCATGCGATTGAAGCTCGCGTGGCCCATGACGCCTTCCTCGTGCTCTTCCAAGTCGGCTTCGACATGGGTGGCAAAGTAAGTCGCCTTGGCGCGATCGAAGCCGTAGTGCGTGGTCAACGCCTTGTAACAGGCCGCCGACCAATGGCCGATCTGCTCCTCGGTGGTCACCGCGGCATACCATTCTGCGGCCGAGCCTTCGTAAACGATGCTGCGCATGAAATCGATCTTGCCGCGGAACTCGGACAACATCGGGGAGGTAAACACTTCGTCCTCGCTGAGGCCCAACGCGCGAGCCGTTTCCATCATGACGAGAAAATGGCCCGGCGGCTTGGGATGAATGAATTCGTCGGCAATCTTCTCGCCGATCGGCCCCATCAGATCGCGGTTAACTTTGAGAAAAGTGATGTTGCGGTGGTAGGTGCAGGCGGTCAGTGTGTTGATCTCGATCGTGTACGCGCCCCAGTTGCGAAAGAACAGCTGCAAGGTTTTGCGCGGGAGTTTGCCGGTTGTCAATTGCTGCATGAACGGCTTTTGATTGACCCGCGCTTCCCAACGCTCGCGAACCTTAGCATACAATCCATCGACAATCGCCTTGGCATCCGGCGCGGAATATTTCCTGCCTCGTTCGATGTTAATAGACATGTTTTACCTCGCGGTTAATTAACTCCGGTGGCAGTGAGACTCTCTAGGTTCGCATCAGGCGGAGCGATCGTCCGTCATACCGGCGAATGCCGGTATCCAGAAGCGGCGGGGCGGAAAACCTGGATTCCCGCGTGCGCGGGAATGACGGCTCAGGGCTAAACAGTCGCCGTCGCGCCAGGCGCAGCATTCATCCATGCGTCAGCGAATCTTCAATTCCTTCTGCACTTCGCGCAGCAGCGTGAAGTCGCGCACTTCGTCCGCCGTCTTCTTTTTCTCGGTCAGCAGTTCCCACTCTTGATCGGTGATTTCGCCGTTGCGGCTGAGCGAGTTAACGATGAGATCATAGGATCTCTCGGCCACCTGGTTAGTCTGATCAAGATAACGCATCATCTCCGGCACCACGTCCTTTTTGTTGTCAAAAACAAAACGGTGCGCTTTCATCAGGGCGCGGACCGCGCGCTTCACATGCTGCGGGTTTTGCTGCAGCAGCTTGTTGGTGACGGCGATACCCGAAGTAGGCAGAGCGAACTCGACATCCCTTGGTCCCGCCAGAGCGCGAAAGCCCTCGTTTTGCAGGCTTAAATCGAAGGGCGAAGAAACCGAGACCGCATCGACTACGCCCGAGCGCAGCGCTTGCGCCCGCACCGGCGCCTCACCGAGCGAGATCGGCTTGATCATGTTCGGTGAAAAACCCTTGCTCCGGATCATCTCTTCGGCGGCCTTTTGATCCGAGCCGAACAGCGTGGCGACGCCCAATGTCTTACCATTCAAATCGCGAATTTCTTTGATCTCCGGCCGGACGATCAAGAAGTGTTCCGACTTTTTTACCGAGACGGCGACGAATTTGATCGGAAAGCCGCCGACAATACTGCGCAAAGTACTGCCGAAGGTCGCGGTAAAATCGATATCGCCATTGAGCAGCGCGGTAGCGCCGAGGCGCGGATTGACTTGGATCATCTCCACGTCCATCCCCTCCTCGGCAAAAAAGCCCTTGCGCAGGGCGATCACGAACGGCGTGTTCGAATTGCTCCGGCTGGAATACGACATGCGCACCTTGGTCGGCTGCGCCGTCCAACTCGTACTTACACCGCAGAGGATTCCAACCAGCGCCGCCAATAAATGAATTCTTCTCTTACAGTAGTCCGTCACTCCACACTCCATTAAGCCACAGCGTCGAACCGTTCCGGCGCAAACGGTGCCGACTTCCGGCCCGGTCCGCCGATCAGCAGTTCGCTCGCCAACTCACCCACTGCCGCGCTGGTGGTCATCCCGTGACCACCCAGGCCTGCGACCCAAAAAAACCCATCCACTCTCGTGTCCCAACCGATGATGAATCGCCCATCCGGCGTCAAAGTCCGCAAGCCAGCCCAACTCCGGCTGATTGAAACCTCGGACAAACCCGGCATGTAACGCTGGATCTTCTCGGCAAGCATATCTTTCACGCCGTCATCGAGCGGTGGATCGCCGGGCGCCAACTCAGTCTGATCGCAAGCGCAGAGCAACAGACCCTCGCCTTCCGGGCGAAAATAAATATCGTGGCTGACATCCCAAACGAACGGCCAGCGGCGATCGACCCAGGCCAGCGGCGGCGAAACGAAAAGATGACGCCGGCAGGCACGCAACGGCAACGGACGAGCGCCAGCCAACTGAGCGACGACATTAGCCCACGCGCCGCTGGCATTGACCAAAACTTTGCAGCTAACGACGCCTTCAGCGGTATCCAACTCGATATCCGCACCCGGTCTGGCACGCACCGCGGAGAGCGCCGCATTGTAGCGAAGCCTCGTCCCACGGCTAACGGCGAACTTGAGATAACCGGACAATAGGGCATGGATGTCAACGACCCCGTCGCTAGCGCACCACAATGCCCCGTCGAACTCAGCTTCTCTGAGCAAGGGCACGTGGCGCACGGCTTGTTCCGGCGACCACTCAGAAATGCCGGTAATACCGACGCTGCGGCCAATCTCGCCGTCTCGTTTGAGCTTCTCCCAACCGGCGCCACTGCCGAGCAACAGCGAACCGTTGTTTTTGAATGACACCGGCTCCGGCCAATCCGTCGGCAAGTTGCAAATAAACGTCGCGCCATCGAGCGCCAGCTTCGTCAGGTCGGGTTCGGCGACGCATTGGCGCAGCATTGCCGCATTGCGACCGGAGGCGTGAAATCCCGGAACACTTTCTTGTTCCAAAACCAGGACATCGCCGATGCCTCGGCGGGCCAGGTGATAGGCGGTTGCGGCCCCGGCGAAACCGGCGCCGACGATGACGTATGCAAAATGCTTCATGGCAAAAATGAATCCCTCTATTTTCTATACGAACTCGGCGCCAATTCCAAAGGGGGGCGCGCGCGAGATTCGGTGAACGTTTTCGATGCCGAGGCGATAAGCCAATTTTGGGTTTGAAACCCGCCGGAACTGCGCTATAGTTCAAAGCAAATGAGAATCCATCGTTACACCCAGTGGGATGGCACGCAGGAAATTCTCTTTCCCACGACCGATGATATCATCAATCAGCTTTCCGACCATCTACTAGAAGAAGAAGGTGTGCGCCGCGCATTGCGCGACATGATGCGGCGGGGTTTTACCTCTGAAGACGGCCAGCGCTCGGTCAAAGGGCTGCGCGACTTTTTGCGCCAGGCCGATGAGAAACGCCGCGAACTGCTCAACAAATACTCTCCCGACTCGTTCAAGCTTACCCCCGAAGAGCAGCAAAAGCTCAGTCAAAAGCTCAGCAACCTGGCTGAGAAGATGGAAGCCTACAACGAGCAGATGCGCAATTTCATGGAACGCATGTCTGGCAAGTTCGCCGATCGCATGGACGAACTGAACCAGAAAATGCAGGAGGCTTACCAGCGTTATCAAGAGCTGCAGCAACGTTTGAAGCAGCAGATCCAAGAACGCGGCATGCAGGGCCAAGGCGACATGAATGGCCAGCAGAACCCACAGGCGCTGATGGACATGCTCGATCGCATGAGCCAGCTGCTGAACGACGAGAATTTTCTCAAGAACCTGCCAAGCATGATGGACAACGCCATCAACAACCTCGAAAGCATGTTGGAAAACATGAGCAACATGACCGAGGAGCAGCTGCAACAGATGAGCGACATGATGAATCAGATGCAGCAGCTGGAGCAGTTGATGAACCAGTTCCCGTTCCAAGGCTCCCAGCGCATGGGCATGGGCGAGGCCGGACAGGTCTTGAGTCAATTGCGCGGCTTGGAGCGATTTCTCCGCTGGGGCCAGCGCGGCATGGGCGATCCGTCGGATTTGAATCTCGACGAGCTACGCGAATTACTCGGCGAAGACGCCTACGAGAATCTCAAATATTTGCAAAACGTCGAGCAGATGCTCGAAGAGGAAGGTTACATTCTGCGCGGCAGCCATGGCCTACGGCTCACGCCCAAGGGCATGCGCAAGATCGGCGACAAAGCGTTGCGCGAAATTTTTCAGATGCTCAACAAGGGGCGCTGGGGCAACCACAACACCTCCCTGCGCGGCTCCCAGGGCGAACGCCTGGAAGAAACCAAACTCTATGAGTTCGGCGACCCGATGAACGTCAATATCAGCGAAACCATTTTGAACGCGTTAGAAAAACGCAAGCCCGGCGATGCGCTGACAATTCACCCCGAGGACTTCTCGGTCAATCGCGTCGAGTACTCGACGACTAGCGAAACTGCCTTACTCATCGACGTCAGCTATTCGATGCTGATGAATGACGCGCTCCACGCCGGCAAAAAAGTTGCGCTCGCCCTGCACCGGTTGATCCAGACCAAATATCCTCAGGACACGCTGCACTTGGTGGCGTTCCGCTCCAATGCCAAGCTAATTCAAGCCGAGGATCTGCCATCCATTGTCTCACTGACGTATTTTATGGAACATGGCACCGACATCAAGGAAGCCTTGCGGTACGCACGCCAATTGCTGGGCTCGAACCGCAGTGCCAATCGGCAGATCATTTTAATCACCGACGGAGAGCCGACGGCAGCGAGCCTTGACCGCGGCGGCCGTCTGCACAGTGGCTGGGGCTCGGCGATGCTGCATGGCCGGATCGTTCACGAGACCCTGAAAGAAGTGAAACGCTGCACCCAGAGCGGCATCAAGATCAACACCTTCATGCTTGGCGCCGATTACTACCGCCAAGGCTTCGTCGATCAGCTCTCGCGTTTGAACATCGGCCGGGTGTTCTACACCACTCCCGACCAGATGGGCAACTACATCATGGTTGACTATCTCAACAACAAGAAAAAACGCGTCGGGCGCTGATCCTCTCACTCCCCGCCACGTCCCTATTTTGGATTTCAAATTCGGGCAACAAGACTACCCTGTCAGTAGATTTTGCGCCAATTACGTCAATCCGAAATCGAAAATCTAAAATTAGAGCTACGGTGCCGAGGGTTATTCAGTAATCAAGACGAGCACCCCGGTGTATGCGAACAAATGATTGGCCCGGCCTAGCGGCGCAAGTTCATAGCCGCCGAACATACCAATCAAAGGAAAGTCGCCCAGCACCTGCTTGATATAAGCGGCGTCGATGCCCGGAATGCCGTAAAGCGAACTGCCGCGGGCGCAGCAATTGAAGTAGCAACCAAAGGCCGGTTTTTCGCCGTTCAATCGCAGCAACTGGCGCTGGAGCATTTCCTGCAAATCAGCGCGCGCACGCTGACCGTCGCGCAGCGCGAAGATCATCGCCTGCCCCTCGCTCACTCGATCGGCTACCGCGACAATTCCCTTTTCAGGATCCAAGCCGACAATATTTCGCACCAGATATTTTCCTGCTGCGACGCTGTTCTCCCCGCGATCCGCCGGTAGGCCGACAAATAAGACCATTAACGCCCGCCGTAGGTCTTCCGCCAGGGGCCCCTTGAGCAGCTTGGCGAACACCTCCAAGGCCGGCTGATGATCGATCTCCTGGATTAAGTTGTTTTCTGCTTTGGTGATCGTCATCGATGGCGTGATCGGCTGACAACCCTGGGTGATGTCGATATGAGTTTCGAAGTTGCCCGAGATATACATGCCGGCAAGGGAATTGCTGGCCAACTTGTCGCCACACAGTTGAAAAGTCGCCCCAGCGGCGCCATTCTCCGACGCGCCGGCGCCGGCGATCGGATGAAAACCGGCGCGCGATTCGATCGCCTGCAAAAGATTTTGCGCATTGCCATTGTACGTGTCGGGAAAGAGCAGCATCAACGACTTCTCGTCTTGAGCCTTGGCGAGAAAGCTGCCGAAAGTATCGCCTAAGTTGGTCTCATTGCCGCGCAATGGTTCGAAAAGAAACGGCCGGGCAAAAAATCGGTCGCTGGCAAACACCATAACGGCCACGCCATGATCGCCTTCGATCTCTCCGGTGCCGGTCAAAACTCCCGCCCCGCTCGCACCGGTAACACAGTCCGTCCCAAGCGCTCGCGCTAAAGCAGTCACGAGCTCCTGGCTATGCTGCGCGTGATCGGCGGTGAAAAAAATCACCCCACCGTCCGCGCGGCTGATGCCTGCTTGCACCATCGCTTGACTGGCCGCCTCAATGACAGCTTGTGCAGTCGAAGGATTATTTGACTGTCCGGCTCCTGCCCGTATCATAATAATTCCACTATAGTTAACCCGCGAGCTAACGGTCAACAGGTTTATAGCTCTTGAAGTAGCAAAGTTCGTCTGAGGAATAGCTGCAATATGTTTATTTCACGGTGCAAGGACCATCGGCTGGCAATCAATGACGAGAAACAACTGCAGGAAAAACGAGTTTCCGCTGCTAAGGAATCGTAGGGAAATGAGCCTCGGGTTTGAAAAGAATCGCACTTCCAATTACTATCCGTAATCAGTTCGTCCCACGTTTACTGTCCCTTAGGAAAACTAATGAAAATTCATCAAATCCCGCTCTTGCGTGATAACTACGGCTATCTGATCGTCTGTGAGAAAACTAACCAAGCCGCCATCGTCGACCCGTCGGAAGCCGAACCGGTGCTGCGCCGCATCGAGCAAGAAAAAGTCGAGCCGGTGGCGATCTTAAACACCCATCACCATCGCGATCATACCGGCGGCAACGAGGGACTGCTGGCCAAATGTTCGCTGAAAGTCTACGCGCACAAGAGCGATGAGCCGCGAGTCTTCGGCTTGACCGACGGCGTCGATGAAGGCGACACGATTCGGATCGGCGAACTCACGGGCAAGGTGTTTTTCATCCCGGGGCACACCACCGGCCATGTTGCTTATCTGTTCGACAATAACCTTTTTTGCGGTGACACGCTGTTTACCGCGGGTTGCGGCAGGCTCTTCGAAGGCACCCCCGAGCAAATGCATGGCTCGCTGAAGAAACTCATGGCGCTGCCCGACAACACCAAAGTTTATTGCGGCCATGAATATACCGAGAGCAATCTGCGCTTTGCCATGACCGTAGAAGGGAAAAACCCGAAATTGGCGGCGCGCTTCGAGCTTGTCCAAGGCCTGCGCGCCCGCGGCGCTTCGACGGTACCGTCAACGATGGAAGAAGAAAAACAAACCAATCCGTTTTTGCGCTGGGATAGCAAGGAAATCCAAGCTCGCGTGAAAGCTGCCGCCCCCGACAACCGCTCCGATCCGGTAGCAGTATTCGCGGCGGTACGTAAATTGAAGGACTCCTTTTAACCTCGACGAGTTTCCGTGTTCGCCTAAATTGAACCGCGGTGAATCTCAAAGAACGAACCTACCTATGGTATCTCGCGATCCTGCGTATCTATGTGGGCTACTATTTGTTCTTTGAGGGGTTGGGAAAGTTCCGGCGCAACTTTCCCAGAGGGGATTGGATCGGCCGGCAGATTGGCGACCTCGCCAGCCTCGATATTTATCCATGGTACAAGACCTTTTTACAGCGTCATGTCGTGCCGCACAGCGAGCTGTTCGGTTATCTCATCATGATCGGCGAGATCGCGGTGGGCCTCTGCCTGCTCTTCGGTTTGTTCACCCGCTTAAGCGCATTGATCGGATTAGTCATGCTAGTGAATTATTATCTCGGCCCCGGTATGGCCCGCGGCGGTTACATGATCGCCCACCAACAGGTTTTTTTAATTGCGCTGGCCCTCTTCGTGCTCGCCAGTCCAGGTCGCACTCTCGGCCTTGACGGGCTGCTATTTCGCCGCGCCGGCGCAAGGAACAGGCCCTAAATGAAACTTCCAGGACAGGCCTCAGCTGAAGGCACCGACCGTTACCGTCAGCGTTTCACCGCCAAGCTGCCCGAAGAGCATTTTCGCCAGTCGCAAGATCTTTGGCTGTCGTCCATCGGCCTTGGCACTTACTTAGGGAACTATGACGACGCCACCGATCAGGAGTATCACCGCGCCGTAGTCAAAGCGGTAGGTGCCGGCTGCAACGTCGTCGACAGCGCCATCAACTACCGGCTGCAACGCAGCGAACGGTCCATCGGCACGGCGCTCAAAGAACTCGCCGGCCAAGGCTATAATCGCGACGAAATCGTCATTGCCACCAAGGGCGGATTTATTCCCTATGACGGTATTCCACCCAAGGAACCGCGCCAGTATATCGAAAATACATTCGTCAAAACTGGCCTCGCCACCGCTGCCGATATCGTCAGCGGCTGCCACTGCATGGCTCCCAAATATTTGCTCAACCAACTCGAATGCAGCCTGCGCAATCTCGACATTGAAACGGTCGACATCTATTACGTGCACAACCCGGAAACGCAGTTGGGCAAAGTGACCGCCGAAGAATTCGACACGCGGCTGGTCAATGCGTTCGAAGCGCTTGAAGGGGCGGCGGCGGCAGGAAGAATTCAGATGTACGGCATGGCGAGTTGGAATTGCTTTCGCAACGCCGCCGATGCCAAAGACTATCTATCGCTTATCCATGTCGTCGAGTTAGCCGAAAAAGCGGGCGGCAAAAAGCACCATTTCAAGGCTCTTCAACTGCCGTTCAACCTCGGTATGAGCGAAGCGTTAACCCATGCCAATCAGCCGGCCCACGGCCACCACCATAACGTGCTCGAAGTCGCTCAGGAGCTGGGTCTTACGGTGATGTGTAGCGCATCGATCCTGCAAGGTCAGCTTAGTCGTGATCTGCCGCCGGTGATCGCTGAAACCTTCGCCGGGCTACAAAGTGACGCGCAGCGCGCCTTGCAGTTTGTCCGCTCCACGCCCGGCGTCACCACCGCCCTGGTTGGGATGAAGCAAGAAAAGCATGTCGAGGACAATCTTGCCGCCGCGCGCATCGCGCCGGCGTCGTGGGAGCAATACTCGAAGCTGTTTCAAGCGCAGGGATCCGGCGAATAGAATCACGCAGCTTGCGAACTTGTCACTTCCCGTAAGGATGGTGTCGGGTTTTTGGAGCCCTGCAAAAAAACCAAACTAATTCCCCGTCAAGGAATCCAAACCGCCGAATAACTTCTCGAGCTTGGCCAAGGCTGAATCGGGGAGCGGTGGTTTCAGGATCGCCGCGATGTTTTCCTTGAGATGGTCAGGATTACCGGTGCCGGTGAGGACTACGTCGACGCCTTGCTCATGGCGGCAGAAACGATAGGCCGCCTCTGGCAATGTAGCGGCGTCGGTTTCTT
>DASSGE010000999.1:0-2330 GCA_035693605.1 Binatia bacterium | reverse complement strand
GGGAGTACATCAAGATTACCGTGTTGGGGTTTTACAAGATGATCACGGGCGATGTATCGCCGAAAAATATCGGCGGGCCGATTTTGATCGCGCAGATGGCCGGCCAGCAGGCACAGGAAGGGGTTGGCAGTTTTCTAGCGTTTCTCGCTGTGCTTAGCATCAATCTCGGTGTGCTCAACCTTTTACCGGTACCGGTGCTTGATGGTGGACATCTGTTGTTTTTCCTGGTCGAAGCGGTGATTCGCAAACCTGTATCGATCCGCGTGCGTGAAATGGCCCAACAGGTCGGTATCTGTCTTTTGGGACTATTGATGGTTTACGCGTTCTATAACGACATCGTGCGCTTTTTCGAAAAGCAGGTTGGTGGATGAGAATCCTGGCCGTAGACACGGCTACAAGCGTGTCTAGCGTCGCGTTTCTCGAAAACGGAAAACTTACTGCCGAGGCAAGCTCTCCGCCTGCGAAACCAAGCGGCTTAATCGTTAGCGTCAAGAGCAACCACTCGGAAGCGATCTTACCGTTAATCCAATCGGTGCTCGACAACGCGCAGCGCCGGTTCTCTGACGTCGATGCTATCGCGGTTTCCATCGGTCCCGGATCCTTTACGGGTTTGCGTATCGGTCTGGCTTTGGTCAAAGGCATCGCTTACGACTGCAATTTGCCAGTTGTCGGGGTGTCGAGCTTGGAGGCGCAGGCCGCTCGAGTGGCCGAATTCTCTGGGACAATTTGTCCGTTGCTCGACGCGCGAAAGAACGAAGTTTATGCCGCCTTGTTCGATCAACAAGAGGGGAAATTGGTGCGTTGTTCGGTGGATCAGGCGATTGCCGTATCCGAACTCGGTAACCTGGTTGGTGCAATTCCTGAGACGGCTCGGATCGCTTTTGTCGGCAATGGTGCTGAACGCTATCGGGAGCAGGTCCTGGACGTTTTGCATGGACGCGCGCAGATCATTAACGAAGCTTGCGGCTGCAGCGCCGCTGGAGGCGTGGCCCTTGTGGCATTAGAGCGTTTGGCAGTCGCTCCCGGGACTCCATTGGGGCAGCTCGTGCCGCTATATTTTGGCGCGTCGCAGGCGCTCGGGAATACTCGCAAATTCTTTCTAACCCGTTGAAATAATAAAGAGAAAGCTACGTTGACAAAGGTCAGACCGTAAGTTAGATTGAGCCCGCTCATAATTTCGATTGATTAAAAAAAGGAGGCCGCAGTTATGGAAAGTCGTGAAGAATCGGCGATCGTCTCCCTGTTGGATAAGGATCCAGAACTGAAAAAGTATTACGATGAGCACCAAGCCCTCGAGAAGCAGCTTGCCGCATTGCACCATAAAGGGCATTTGTCGACGGACGAAGAGGTCGAAATAAAGCGAATTCAGAAGCTAAAGCTGGCTGGTAAAGACAAGATGATGGAGATCTTAGGGAAGCACCGCCAGATGGGAAATCGCGGTTAGTTGAGGAGTGATATGAAGATTACCGGCGCGGAAATATTTTGCGAATCGCTACGCCGCGAGGGTGTGAAAACAATTTTTGGCTTGCCTGGCGGCGTCGTTCTGAAGATTTTCGACGTGCTTTGCCAGCGGAAAGATTTGCAGTTCATACTGACTCGCCATGAGCAGGGAGCTGCGCATATGGCGGAGGGTTACGCGAAAGCGACGGGCAAGGCTGGCGTTGTCCTGGTGACCTCAGGTCCGGGCATGACCAATATCGTCACTGGCCTGGCCGATGCGCACATGGATTCGGTTCCCTTGGTGGCATTTACCGGCCAGGTTTCGACGGATCTCATCGGCAACGATGCGTTTCAAGAAGCCGATAACGTCGGTATCAGCCGGCCCTGTACCAAGCACAACGTGTTGGTGAAGGACGTCAACGACCTCGCTCAGGCGGTGAAGGAAGCATTCTACATCGCTACCAGTGGACGGCCCGGCCCAGTCTTGGTCGATATTCCCAAAGATGTCAGCATGGCAAAGACCGAATTCAAATACCCTGACAAGGTAAATTTGCGTGGCTATAGCCCGCTCACGGGCGGCGATAAATCGCAGATCAAGCACGCGGCGGAAGCGATCATGACGGCGAAGCGGCCGATCATTTACGTCGGTGGTGGAGCGGTGTTTGGCGATGCCGCCGACGAAGTCCGCGAACTCGCCGAGATCACCCAGATTCCCGTGACCATGACTCTAATGGGACTCGGTACTTTCCCCGGCACCCACGAGCTGTCCTTGGGCATGTTGGGTATGCACGGCGGTTACTGGAGCAACATGGCGATGCACGAGTCAGATCTGCTGATCGCCGTAGGCGCTCGTTTTGACGACCGCGTCACAGGAAAACTTTCGGAATTTT
>DASSGE010000998.1:0-8986 GCA_035693605.1 Binatia bacterium | reverse complement strand
GAGCGATGCTTTACCGCGAACGGCAAACCCGGGGGACAGCACTGCCGTTCTGCAAACGAGCAAGCCTAGGCCTTTCCCAGTAAAAAACTGGATCGTCGTTTGCTAGTCGTATGGTTCGAGGGGTGGTGTGGAGAATTATACATCACGAAAGGTGACCGTTATGACGTACGAAAAGAGCTGGACGGACTGGTGGCGGAAATTTCTCGGGGTTTCCCCGAACGGTTATCGGGATGTCGTTAAGATTCTCAGTGCCCGCTACGTCGAAGAGATGCAGCATGTGCAACGCTATACCGCGCAAGCCGAACAGATGCAGTATCCGCAGTTTCGCGAAAAACTCTTGCGTATTGCCGCAGATGAGGCGCGACATGCCGAGTGGCTGGCCGAGAAAATCACTCTGTTCGGCGCTCCGATCCCCAACGTGCCCAAGGAGCCGGCGACGACCAAGAATAGCTGGCAGCACCTACTCGCCGATCTCGAGGAAGAAAAGCAATGTTCGGACGATCTGATTGAACAAATGCAGAGCCTGCGCAATGAAATGCCTGATATTGCCGCAATGCTTGAACGCATGAACGAGGATAGCGAGAGACATCGCAGCGAGATTCGCGATATGCTGGCCCGTAGTGACCCCCAGTCAATCTGGCCGGCGTGAGCAAACGTCTCGCCCCAGAACCTAAGGCCGCGCTTATCCATATCTCGCCAAGCGGGGAAAATGTAGGTCGGCTAGCTCCGACAGGCCGCCAGTAAAACAGCTTGTGACGATTTGGTCGCCAACACCAATTAATTCGCATAACTAGGACATTATCGCTAGCAGAATTTGCAGCGCTGCGAATCGCAGCGCCGCAAAACTCTCAGGGCGGTTTAGAGATTCCCGCGCTATCCGACAACGCTGGGATTCGTTCTTGCGTATTCACCTGGGCAGCTGCGATGGCGCTCAACAGAGCGCGGGAAAGGAGGCGGTATGTTGCTCCATCATAAAAGCGTCGCGGTTCGTCAAGCCCCGAATATCACCATCGACGACCGGGAGAGAATTCTTGCAGTGCTCAGTCGCCGCTACGTGCGCGAGCGGCAGCATGTGCTGCGGTTTTGCCAGCACGCCGAGAGAATCGCCGATCCGCCGATTCGCCGGGCGCTCCTTAGTATCGCCGCTAAAGAACAAGATCATGTCCGGGCGATCGAGGCCAATATCCTCAAGTTGGGCGGCGAGCTGCCGACGTTGGTAGATTTTCATTGTAGCAGTGACAATGCCTGGGAGTATTTGCGCAGCGATCTAGACGAGGAACGCCGCTGCATTGCGGAAATCGCCGAAGATAAGCGAGAGATTGGCGGAGCCTTCCCCGCAATCATCGCGCTGCTCGATCGTATCGAAGCGGACGCGAGCCGGCATCGCGAGCAGATTCGCGCCCTGTTGAGCAACGAAGCGCGGCCGCTCTGGGCAGCTTAATCGTGCGATCGACCGCGTCGGGGCGGGTTTTTTTCAGCTGCGCTGGCGTTTTTTTTCGTTGCCGAGGTAGCGGGTGAACCACTTCCCAGCCAGTCGCGCCACTTCGCGCAGAGTCCCGGGCTCCTCAAACAAATGGGTCGCTCCCTCGACGATCGCCAGACGTTTTTCAACTTTGAGATTTTCATAAGCCTGCCTATTCAGCTCGAGAACCACGTCGTCCAGACTGCCGACTATGAGTAAGGTCGGCGCTTCGACATTGGCCAGCGCCGGCAAAGCCATGTCCGGCCGGCCGCCGCGAGATACCACAGCGCCGATGGACACGCCGAAAGTTGCCGCGGCATTGAGCGCCGCCGCCGCGCCGGTGCTGGCGCCAAAATAACCGACATCGAGTCCGGCGCAGTGCGGTTGCTCCATTGACCACTGTGTCGCGCGCTCGAGGCGCCACGTCAACAGATCGATATCGAAACGGTTTCCCGTGGCGGCGTCTTCCTTTTTGGTGAGCAGATCCATGAGCAGGGTTGCGAATCCGGATTCTTGGAGACACTCGGCGACGAAACGGTTGCGCGGGCTCAGCCGGCTGCTCCCGCTGCCATGAGCGAACAGCACTACGCCTTTGGCAGGTCGCGGCACGACGAGGCTTGCATCGAGCTCGATGCCGTTTACCGGTATCGATAACTCGGCGGAAAACACTTCGCTACGGTCAGGTTTTTTTTGCGTTTTAGACATGCCTCCTCTCAGTCGTTTCTAGGCATTGCCCTGGGGGAACTCTTCGGAAATAGCTTTGCCGATCTCGGCCATCTGGTCGCCCAACTGGGCGATCAAGTCGTCCAATGTGACGATGCCGAGCGTGGTGTCGAAGCCGTTGACAATGGGCACGCGCCGAACGTGATAGGCGTGCATCATCGCGGTCAAATGGTGCAAATCCTTATCGACAGAGATGCGGATCGGGTCCGGTGTCATAATGTCTTGAACCGTCGTCTTGTCCGGATCGCGTTTGGCTCCGACGACCCGCAGAGCGATGTCGCGGTCGGTAACGATACCGCAGAGTTTGCCGTTTTTCTCAACGACCAGAGAACCGACATTGTTTTGTTCCATCAAGGTGCACGCTTCAATGATGCTGGTTTCGGGTGAAATCTTGATCACTGGTTTATGGCAGTAGGGTTGTAGCGACATCGCGACCTCCTGGTTCCTCTGATACTAGCCGTTCGATTTGTGCAAAACATTGACGCCGTTCGCGCGCCGCTCTTAGGCGGCGATCTTATGGACGCCCAATACATTGAAGCCGCTACGGCGCAGGGTTTTAGCGATATGATCCGGCGCGCCGCTGACGATGCGGAGGTAGCAAACCGAATTGTCGCCAAGTTTTTCCCGGTAGGTGCCGACACCCAGGACTTCGGCGCCTTCACGGGCGACCAAACGGGTGGCTTCGACGAAGCCGTGCTCTTCGCCCTCGAGGATGAAATCGATGCGGCTGCTGCCGCCATGCGATGCGCCCATGACGTCGAGGAAAGCGCGCATAATATCGCTCGCCGTAATGATGCCGACGAGATGGCCGTCGGCGAGCACCGGCAGGCCGCCGATCTGTCGTTCCAACATGATCTGCGCCGCTTCTTCGACGGTGGTCTCCGGGGTTACCGTAATCGGGTTTTCGCTCATGATGTCGTTGACCTTGACTTGTTCCAGATGGCCGCGGTGTTCGCGCAAATCGCGATCGCTGATAACGCCGACGAGCTTCCCGTCGCGCACCACAGGCAGGCGGCGAAACCCGCCTGCTTGCATCTTATGCACCGCGCGGATCGACAAATCCGCTGGTTCTACGGTGATCGGTTCTTGGGTCATACGTTTGCCGACGATCATAATTGCTCCTCTCTCGGTTCAGCTTTTGGCCAGTTCGCGGAGCAAATCGGTCCGAGTCACGAGACCGACCAGCTTGTCATCGCGCGCAACCATCAGCGCTTCGATACCTTTTTCGACCATGATCTCGGCGGCGGCGCGGATCGCCAAGTCCGGGCTGATGGTGATAGCCGGTTTCATGATCTCCTTGACGATGACGCTGCCGAGGGCTTCGCGTGGCGAATCGTTAGGATGTCGTACCAAAGAGGCCATCGAAGCATGCAACAGATCGTCATGATTGACGATACCGGCGATGATGTCGCCATCGAGAACCGGAAAATGTCGCACCTGTGCCAGGTTGAGCATGTCGTCGGCCAGACGCAAAGTGTCGGTGAGCTTCAGAGTCAGCAAATCACGGCTCATGACTTCGGCGACTGTATGGGCGATTGCGGCGTTCATAATCTCAGCCTCGTTAACTTTTCTTCGCGGTTTTCACCTGTACCATGGAAATCGTCTTGACCACTCGGGTGCTATGGCATGACGGACATTTTTGTTTCTCTTTCAGTTTACGGTCGTACTCCGACAGCGACCACACCTGCTCAAACCTCTTGTGGCATTTCTCGCAGCGAAACTCATAGGTTGGCATGTCCGTTCCTCCTGCTCCTCACCATTTGATGTCAATCCGGTTGACGACTTCCCTGACCCCCAATACGAACCAAGCATCGCGCTCGGCCATTCGTCGCATGGTCTCGTTGGGGACCAATCCGTCCAGAGTGACGACGCCGTTTTTGCTCCTAACCTGAATCTTCGTGGCATTGACGAATGGATCCTTTTCGAGAACCAGTCGCACTGCGTCGGTGAGCTCATCGTCGTTGTCTTGCTGCTCGGGCACCTCGGTTAAACCGTTGACGACGTCACGACAGCCGGGAACCCACCAGGCGAGCACGCCGGCGAGACGCTTGTGCGACAGGCTCGGCACTTCGCCGTTGAGCGTGATCACGCCATCGCGAACTTCGACCACAATGGTACCGCTGGGCTCCGCGACGCCGTTACGATGGGTCTGCAATTGCTTCGGTAGCCGGCTGTGTAACAGGCAATGTTCAAGCGCCGGCTCGTCGAGCAAGACTTTGATGGCGTGATCGCGCAACTCGGCGTCGCTCATGGCTTGTGCCGGTGTCACTTTCAGGCGATCGACCAGGCCCGCTGCCGGCGCGACCGCCGCCGCTAACTCAAGCGCGAGTTTTTTCGCAGCGACATTCTCAAGCTCGCCGGTAAGCACGACATCGCCATCGCTGAACTCCAGCTTGATCGGATAGCGATGCAGGTTAACTCTGGTCTCCTTTTCCAGCGCAGCGCGAATCCGGTCGAGAACTGCGCCATGGTCTATTGGTGTCTCGGCATTTTGCCGGTTCGCTGTTTTAGTCTCGCGGTTGTCGATCATGAAACCATGGCCTCCAACGAGAGACTGTGCAGAAGCTATGCCAGGAAAGTTAGATTTGGCCTACTCGTTTCCGTGGTGCTCGCGCCGTGGCAATCGAGCGGTCGTCATAACTGCGAATATCGGCTAGGTCCACTTTGCGCTGGTGAGAAAGGTGCCGGTTAGTTGGCGGCACACATTGCATTTATCGGTATCACGGCTTTTAGAGAACAGCCTGAGTCGGCGCGCAGTCTAGCTGCCGGCGCTTCGCCGCCGGCCATGACCGCGTTATAATCGCTCCATGAGCCGATACTGCCTGGTTGATTTCGCGGCGCATTATCAGAAGGGTTTTCGCAATCATGTCGTGGCGATTAGCGATGTCCCCGAGTTAGTGGAAAGATTTAACTACTTTGGCTGCTACAGCAGCTATTTTTTCTTTTCCGACGAACTGCTGACCTACATGAGCGCTCAAACTGCCGCGCTGCCGAGTGTTGCCGGCTACCCAGGCAAGGTCTGGGCGCCCTATCTGCCGCTCGATTTGGATCATCCGGATGTGCTGCCGGCTTTGGAATGCGCGCGCTTGCTCAGCGATCTGTTGCTTGACCGTTGGCGCATCGATCCCAATGGCCTGCAGATCTATTTCAGCGGCGCCAAGGGTTTTCATTTCATGTTGGATACCCGGTTGTTCGGCAGGATCGCGCCGGCGCGCAACTGGCCGATGCTCTTCGACGCTCTGCGGCGCCACATCGCTCAGCAACTGCCCGAGCGACTGCGCGACGTCATCGACCTCTCGATAAAAGACCGCATGCGCCTGCTGCGCTTGCCCAATACGATTCACGAGAAATCGCGGCTCTATAAAACACTTCTTACGCCGGCGGATTTGCTCAAGCTCGACGCCGACGAGATGCGTCAACGGGCGAGCCGCGCCATTCCTTTATCATTAACCGATGAAACCGGACTGTTGTCACGAGTGGCGGTTGCCGAGAATCGTCCGGCCGTTGAGTTGCTGCGGCGTGTCCAGCGTCAATTAAAAAAGCTGACGCGTCGTTCTATTGAATATCGCTTCGGCCGGCCAACCGATCTAACCGACATGCAACTTCCTTGCGCCGGTGCTCAAGCGATCTGGCAGCGCCACATCGAGCCCGGCCAGCGCAACAACTGCGCGATTCGCTTGGCCTCCGAGTTACGGTTGATAGGACTGAGCGCGGAAGAATGCGAAACGAAATTGCTCGCGTGGAACGACACAAACCGCATCGAGTTGCCCGCCGAGGAACTGGTCAGCGTCGTGCGCTCCGCATATCTGCATCGCTATCCGTACCGCTACAGCTGTCACGATCCGCTGCTCAGACGCTATTGCCCGTTGACGGACGAGCGAGAATGCCAAGCATTTGTCGCCGGCAGTTCTCACAGCCCGCCGCAGCATAACTCCGGAAGCTGATCCTCGCGCATCTAGATGATTCGTCTATCAGGATTTGTCGTCGGGCCGCGGTCCCTTCCACGCGAGAATGTAGTGCATGATCATGGTTAAAACGATGATCAGAACTAGAAATAAGAGTTCGGTTTCGTTGGCCATAACTACCTCCGGTTTAAGCCCTACCGGTATTAACCCTGGTAATAATATGAGCAAAGAGGATGCCAGTTTATCAAATTTTGATCGACGACTGGCCGGTCAGGTAGCGCTGAATCCACTGATTCACCTCGGCAAATTCCAACGGCTTAATTAAATAAGCTTGGGCGCCGAGGCGTTGCGCTTCGACAGCGTTGGCGAGAGCGCCGTAGCGCAGCATGCCAAGAATAAAGGATTCGGGCAGTTGGCTGCGGGCGTGTCGGATAATAGTGGTCCACGATGGCATTTCCAGATCTGCAAGGATGACCTTGATGTCTGAATCACGGATAAGCTCGTCGACCGCTGCGCCGCTGTCACCGGCTTCGACCACCCGGTAACCCTCTTCACGCAAAAGCTCGCTCAAACTCGTGCGCGACGTCGCCTCTCTTTCCGCAACCAGTATAGCCGGCGTTAGCATTTGGATTTTCAAGCTGCCATCGTCCATTCCCGAGTTTGGGAACAAAATCGGTGGTGTTTCCCATTTCTCCCAATCATGGACCGTCCAAGATCGCTGATTGTCTGATAGAGCAAGATCGGTTCCATTGCCGAGGCCGGTCTAGCGCCTTTGGCAAGAAGAATGCGTAGGGAATTGGTGGAATCGATTATCCGCGCTCAATTTGCGGAGGTGGTAGTGAGTTATCGTTTGATGTTGGCCATAGTGCTTGCCGTGCAATTGTCAGGTTGCTCTGACCTGGCCCGTTGGGTACGCCAGTACACCTATCCGCCTGAGTTTCGCTATGTTGAACGTGATGAAGTGCGCGGCACCATGCGTGAGCTGGCGCGTCATGCGCGTCAAGTCGATCACTTGATGCTCGTCGAAGACGCGCCACAGGAGCACCGAGGCGAAATTATCGACCACCTGCGCGCCATGGAGCAGGCGGCGGAGAAACTCGACCAATCCGGCTGGTCGACCAACCATCCGAAGGTTGAAATGAATCTGCCGACGTTTCGCCGCGACCTAAAGTTTGCCCGCGAAGCGATCGAGCGCGAGCCGCCGAATTATCTTCTCGCCGCTACAGTGACGGGGTCATGCGTCCTCTGTCACGGCAACAAGTGATTGGGTGAGATCTAATGCCGGTGAGCTTTGGTACTGCTGTTACCGAACGCGGGTTTGTAATCAATACATGACAGTGCGAAATATATGGCGTGGCGGAGACTCAATCTCTAAATTATCGCCGCTCAGTATTTTGCCTGGTTACACCTCGGCGCAAGGCTCTGGCAGTCGCACTGCTCGTGCTCGTCGCGCTTTTGGCGCTCTGGTGGGGTGCGCATAGCTGGTACAGAAATATCCTGCTGGCGGAACTGCGCGGCGATGTGCTCGCCGATCTCGATCCCTACGGCAATGTGCTAACGATCGACCTGCGGCGCCGCTTTGATTTAATTTACGGATTGCGCGGCTGGACGATCACGACCGAATCTCCGGCACAACTTGCCGCCAACTTCGAAACGTTCGCGCGCGAACTGACCTACGGCATCGCCGGTGTACGCAATTTGAATATCGCGCCCGCGGGAATTGTTCGTATTGTTTATCCCCGCGAGGGGGATGGCGCGATCGTTGGTCGCGATCTGGTCAACGATTCCCGTGACGCTGTCCGGGCGGAAGTAGCCCGAGCGATGGAACTCGACAAGATGGTCATCGGCGGGCCACACGAGTTGGACGTTGGTGGCCCGGTCGCGACGGCGCGCTTGGCGATTCGACGCGAAGGTGCTTTCTGGGGGTTAATCAACGTCACACTCGACTTGTCGCCGATCTTGGCAGAAGCGGGAATAACATCGCGGAGACATTTGAGATTGGCGCTGCGCGACCAAACCGGTCGAGTGTTTTTCGGCCCGCCGAACGTCTTCGCTTCGAGACCTGTCATCCACCGCATCGATTTGTCGGACGGTCACTGGGAGTTGGCGGCGATCCCTAACGCAGGATGGGACGCGGCGATTCGTCGCGATTTGGCAATCTTCGATACCGGCATACTCGCCAGTGTGTTGTTCCTCAGCGCGATTGCTTATCTCGTGTCTTTTCGCGATGCGCGCTTGGCCTTGCGCGTGGAAGAGGGGACTCGCCAACTTTCGACAGAGCTCCAGCACCGTACAACGGTCGAAGCGGAACTCAGAGCGGCGCAGTCGCGCTATCAAACTCTAATCGAGGTCAATCCCGACGCGGTGCTGGTTAACTTCAACAGGAAAATTGTCTACGCCAACAACGCGGCAGCACGTCTGCTCGGCGCGGCTTCGCCGGAAGATCTGCTCGGTCGCTCACCGTTCGACTTCGTCGAGGCGGAACGTCGAGCCGACGTTGAGCAGCGCTACGAGCGCGCGATGGCCACCGGCCAGCCCAACCCACCGAGCGTTCAACGCCGCGTGCGGCTTGACGGTTCGATTGTTTATGCCGAGACCATCGCCGCGCCGTTGTCATGGCATAACGGCCAAGCGGTCCAAGTGGTTATGCGCGACGTCACCGAACAGCGGCGCGCCGAAGCCTGGGTGCATAGTCTGATCGAGACAACGCAGGACGCGGTGATTTCAATAGATCGGCATGCGCGAATCGTTCTGTTCAATCCAGCGGCGCAACGCATCTTCGGCTATCGGCCCGAAGAGGTCCTCGGTCAAAAAGTCAACATGCTTATGCCGGAGCCCTACACCTCCGAGCATGACGCCTATATCGAACGCTACGAACGGACCGGCGAAGCTCATG
>DASSGE010000997.1:0-3793 GCA_035693605.1 Binatia bacterium | reverse complement strand
AGGACTTTTGGCTTAAGACACCGGCGAATCATTACCCTACTGCCAAAGCTTTTTGAAGAAACCTTCCCGCTCCAGTTCCTCAACGTACCGGTTTTCATAATAAGCGGTGAGCGGCGTCTTCTGCGCCAGGTTCGAATCGATCATGCGCGCGGACGCCAACTGGTCGACCATAAGGCGGATGCCGTCGGGTGGCGTTTTGAAATCTTTGAAAAAACTATCGATGCCGAAGCGGTAGCTTTCCTCGAGCATTTTGCTATCGCTCACCTTGGTGTATTTGCCGAGGGACTTCATGGCGAATTCTTTGTCGTCGTGAAGCCGCTTCATCGCTTCGGCGAGAGCCTTGATGAAGCGCTTGACGATGTCGGGATTCTTCTCGGCGTAGGAGCGCTTGGTGACAACGCCGTTCTCGACAAAGCGCAGGTTCATCTCCTTTAACTGTTTCGGTCCGACGATCTCGCGAAAGCCCTTTTCTTTCAGAATGATACTGTTGGGCGGGTTGACCATGGCGCCGTCGACGTTGCCGGTCATGACCGCGGCCATGGACTCGGGAATGCCGCCGGTCTGGATGATCGTGACATCGCCGACGCGGGCGCGGCGCAGAATCGAATCGGCGGTCAGATGCGACACTGCGCCGATGCGGCTGACGCCGATCTTTTTCCCGCGTAGCTGTTCCAACTTAGTGATCGACGGCTGAACGTACATCGGTGTCGTAAAGGTATGGGTAATCGCGGCGACTTGAATGACGTCGCCGCCCTGGAGCACGTTAGTGACCACCGCCGGGCCGCCCATTCCGGCCAACTGGTTCTCCCCGGCGAGTATCGACTGGACCATGATCGGCGACGCGCCTTCGAAATACATATCGACATCGAGCCGATTTTTCTCGAAGAGGCCGGCGTCTTTGGCGATGAACCAGAGAAAGCCGCTGCCGGAAAGCGGCGCGTAGGTGAAGCGCACTTTGTCGAGTTTCTCAGCGGCGATTGTGTCTTGCCGCGGGCCCGATGTTATGATCATGCCGAACGCGAAACACAATGCAGCTAGGACGGGTCGTGGTTTCATGATAGTTCTCCAGCGCCCAACGACAGTTCATGGATCGATTGAGGTAGGTCTAATGCACATAGAATGCTGCTGTCAATCAAAACAACTTGCGGTTTGACTTGATCGTTCGACCTGCGGTAACAGTGGCGCAGCACGGGGGGACCTATGGAATACGTTCAATTTGGCTCGACGGAATTCAAAGTGTCGCGCTTGGCGCTGGGCTGCATGAGCATGTCGGGAGCCTATGGGCCGGCGGACGATAACGAATCGATCGCGACCTTGCACAAGGCGTTCGATCTCGGCATCAACTTTCTCGATACCTCAGCGAGTTATGGGCAGGGTCACAATCACGAGCTTATCAAAAAAGCGCTCCAAGGGCGGCGCGAGCGCATCGTGATTCATTCCAAATCCGGCAGCCCGCGCACACCGGACGCCAAAGGCAGTCGCAGCGGCAGCACGCCGGAGTATTTGACGCAGAACTGCGAGCAGAGCGTAAAGCGATTGGGCGTCGATGCGTTGGATATTTTCTGCATGTCGCGGGTCGATCCGGATATTCCCGTCGAAGAGTCGGTGGGTGCTATGGCGAAATTGGTCGAGCGCGGACTGACGCGTTACATCGGACTGTCGGAGGCGAGCGCCAACTCGATCCGGCGCGCGCGCCAGATCCATCCGATCGTTTCCTTGCAGATGGAATACTCGCTCTGGTCGCGTGATCCAGAGGGTGGCAATCTGCAGGCATGCAGGGAATACAACATGGGTTTCATGGCTTACTCGCCGCTCGGACGCGGTTTTTTCGGCGGCCTGGTGCACGATCCGAAAGATATGAGCGACGGCGATGGCCGAATCAACCATCCGCGATTCCAGGGTGATAATCTCGCGAAAAATCTCGCGCTGCTGGCGCGATTCGAAGAGTTGGCGCGGGAAAAACACTGCACGCCGGCGCAATTGGCCTTGGCTTGGCTGATGGCGCAGGGCGATAACGTGATTCCCATTCCGAGCAACAAGACGCGGGCACATCTGGAAGAGAACATCAAAGCGACGGAGACCAAACTGAGCAAAGAGGATTTGGCGCGCCTCGACGGGATCTTTCCGCCGGGGGCGGCAGCGGGACCGCGGACCAAGGATATGCATCGGGTCAACATCTGATATAAACACGTTCCAGTCGTTCAAGCCGTTCCAATCGTTTCAGTCGTATTGGGAGGAAATATGCGAGACGTAACCATCGTTGTCGGGACCATCGGGCAGAGCATCATGCGCAGCGAGGACAACGGCCAGACTTGGGCGCGCATCGGGCCGCGCCGGGGATTTGCCTACGAAGCTGCGGTGCGCTGCATCGCAATGCATCCCAAGCAACATAAAATTCTCTTTGCCAGCACGGAGAAAGGGATTTATCGCAGTGAGGATGGCGGCGCCAACTGGAAACGGGTCGACTCGGCGCTCGACGAGCATTACGTCTGGGTGATCGCGTTCGATCCGGTCAATCCGGATATCATGTTTGCCGGTACCGGCACGCCCACGCCGGCGATGATGTTCCGTTCGAAAGACGGCGGCCGGACCTGGGACAGGCGCCCCATGGAAGTCGCGACCGAGTGCGAGGCGGTCGGCACGCCGAGGTTTACCGGGATCGTCGTCGATCCGTTGGAGCCCAATCATGTCTGGGCGGGTCTCGAAGTGGATGGCGCGCGTCACAGCAGCGACGGCGGCGATACCTGGAGCATCGTCGAAGTGACCGGGCGGCGCGACATTCACAACGTTGCCGTCACTGCCGGCCCGCCCAAGACGACATTCATCATGGCAAACCGGGAAATCTACGCCAGCACGGATAATGGCAAGTCGTGGGAGCCGCGCAATATGCAGCAGTCGCTGCCCTGGGACTATCCGCGCAAAGAAAACTATCTGCGCGGCATTGCCATGCACCCAGCGGATCCGAAAAAAATCTTGTTGAGCTTCGGCGATTTCACGCCGGGAAGCTCCGGTGCATTGGCGCAGAGCGATGATTTTTGTAAGAGTTGGAAACTTTTACCTCTGCCGCAGGAACCCAACTCGACGATGTGGACATTCGGAACCAACTCCGATGATCCGAATGTTATTTTTGCCGCGAGTCGCTACGGGTATCTGTACCGCAGCGATGACGGCGCTAAATCTTGGACCAAGTTGCGCAGAGAGTTGAGCGAGATCGCGGCGGTGTGCTGGCTGCCGAATTAGCGCGGCGCGGCGCCGCGCCGCGCGGTTCAAAGTTCAAGGGTTCAAGGTTCAAAGTTGTCACCCCATCCTAACCTTCCCCCGCCGAGAGGGTAGGGATGGGATTTGCGAACGGCGGTCATTTGCACCACGAATTATTTGTAGAGTTCCTTTAGCAGCCCGCTTTTTTCGATTCTATCCAGAAACCGCAGGTCAACGAACTGTTCCGGCTTGGCGTTCTTTGCGGCGGGGACGCTTCTCGCGACATCGTCCAATGCGTTTTGCATGCCTTGCATATTGATGTAGGGGGCGCGTTCGAGAACTTTGGTCATGTAGAAGTCATAGGCGCGATTCAAAATCTCCGCGTCGGTAATGGTCGTGTACTTTGCCAAGGTTTTGACGGTTCCATCCTTGTCGGAGCGCGCGCGGTGCATGGCGCGTACGTAAGCACGCATGAAGCGATCGATCAGATCGGGTTTCTTGCGGATCAGATCGCCGGCGACTGCCATCGATGGGTTGGGATAGGCAAGATCCATTTCCGTAATGCTGAAAATCTCCTTGAAGCCCATCTTTTCGG
>DASSGE010000996.1:0-7402 GCA_035693605.1 Binatia bacterium | reverse complement strand
GCCCGGCCCGCTCGTTTTGAGAACATAACGGTGACTCCGGACGCCGGCGCGACGGCGCCCGCAAATCCCACCTCAGTGGAGGACATTTATGACTCACATCATCACCAGTTTGTGTCTTCGCGACGGCGCGTGCGTCGACGTATGCCCTGTCGAGTGCATCATCCCGGGAAAGCCGGAAGAGCAGTGGCCGTGGTATCTGATCGACCCGGACACGTGCATCGACTGCGGCGCTTGCATCCCCGAATGCCCGTACGAGGCGATCTTCCCCGAAGACGAAGTGCCTGAGGCGCTCACAGCCCAGCCCGGGCAGTGGATCACGAACACCAAGGAGAAGCTGCCGGATGGCGCGCCGTTCTCCCGCCAGGTATCCGGCCACGCCGTCAACGTGATGAACGCGAAGGAACTGGCAGGCGGCGAAGTGCTCAACCTGCGAGACGACATTCAGCCCAACTACGACTTTTTCAAGGAGGGGCCTGGCTACGAGGCCAAAAATATGTAGTCGAGGATGGACCCAGGCATGGGTCTGCACTCGACGATCTGCGAGGCTGTCAGCACTGGCGCACAATCGCCGGTCTGATTGCCTCGTTGTTTTTGTGACACGGATTTCCCACGGATTGCACGGACTGGCAAGTATTCCGGCACGGCCAAGGTGCAGAATGCTCTTGCAATGGCCCAGGTCGGCGGCAGGATACCTGCCAATTTCGGAGCCAACAAATGTCCCCAGAGAAATCAGTGTGACAGCGAGGAGGGGCGCGAGTGGCAGAGGCATTTCGAATCGAGAAGGACTCGCTGGGCGAAGTGAAGGTCCCGGCAAGCGTGTATTACGGCGCGCAGACGCGGCGCGCCGCGATCAATTTCCCCGTCAGTGGGCTGCGGCCATGGCGCGCCTTCATCTGGAGCATGGCGTCGATCAAGCGCGCCGCCGCCGAAGTCAACCGTGACCTGGGCTTGCTGGACCCGAAGCGGGCGGATGCGATTGCGCAGGCAGCACAGGAGGTGGTCGACGGCAAATTCGACGCCGACTTCGTCGTCGATCCATTCCAGGCCGGCGCGGGTACCAGCCATAACATGAACACGAATGAGGTGATCGCCAACCGCGCCAACGAGCTGCTCGGCGGCAGGAAGGGGAAATACAGGCCGGTTCTCCCCAACGACCACGTCAACATGGCGCAGTCGACGAACGACACGATCCCCACGGCCATCCGGCTCGGCGCGCTGTGGCGACTCGACGAGCTGCTTGAAGCGCTGGATCAGTTGGCGGCGGCGCTCGACGAGAAGGCGAAGGAGTTCGACCCGATTGTGAAGTCGGGCCGCACGCACCTTCAAGACGCGGTGCCGGTTCGTCTCGGCCAGGAGTTCGGCGCTTACGCGCTGTCGGTGAAGCGCGGGCGCGACCGCGTCGCGCAGGCGGCGGAGGGCCTGCGCCGGTTAGGGATCGGCGGCACGGCGACCGGCACCGGCCTCAACGCGCATCCCGAGTATCACGCGCGCATGGTGAAGAGGCTGAGCGAGCTGACCAGCTTGAAGCTTTACGAGTCGGACAACCTGTTCGAGTCGATGCAGTCGCACGGCGACGCCGTGTATTTCTCCGGCGCGATCCGCGCCGGAGCGCAGGACCTGGTGCGCATCGCCAACGACTTTCGGCTGCTCTCGTCCGGCCCGGCGACTGGACTGGACGAGATCCGGCTGCCGCCCGTGCAGCCCGGGTCGTCGATCATGCCGGGCAAGGTCAACCCGGTTCTGGCCGAAATGCTCGACATGGCCATGTTCCACGTGCTGGGCTGCGACCTGACGATCACGCTGGCGGCGCAGGCCGGGCAGCTCGAATTGAACGTGATGATGCCGATCCTGGCGCACAACCTGTTCGAGATGATGCAGGTCATGATCGGTTCGGTCAATGCGTTCACGCAGTCCTGCGTCGTCGGGTTGAAAGCCAATCCTGACAAGGCAACCGGCTGGCTGGCGAAGAACGCGATCCTCGTCACCGCGCTCAATCCGATCCTTGGTTACGCCCAGGGCGCGGAGATCGCGAAGGCGGCGATGGCGCGCAACGCGACGATGCGCCAGGTGGCGCTGGAAAAGATTGGGGCAGGCGAGCTTGTCCACAAGGATACAGGCGAGCCGGTGTCGATCGAGGACATCGACGCGGTTTTGGGCGATGTGCGCAAGCTCACCGACGGCGGCATTCACGGCGGGTAGCCGGGTGGTCGGGTGGTCGGGTGGTTGGGTAGTCGAGTGGTCAGGTAGTCGAGTAGGCGGAGGCTCGTGCAGTCGCACCGCTTGCGCGTTGGGGGGATGCCATTTACAATTGGCGTCGCCGGTTGAGGCGCACAATGCGATTTTCGAGTTCGCCCGGCCTGGATTGCCAAATCCAGGCCGGGAGCGGGGGTTTGACAATTCCCTTTGAGCGTGTGCTCACATCCATAGGAGGAGAAGAAATGCCGTACGAACCGATGAGCCGAAACGAAGAACCGATTCGCCTGTTCAAGAACGACTTTCTCGAATCTCTGACGCACGTGCATCCGGCGCTGGTGCCTGCTATCTGGCTGCCGGTGGCGCTGTGGCACCTGGGGCTGGCGATTTCGGGCATGCCGGCGAGCGGCCTGACGCCGCTGCACCTCGCGCTGGGATTCACCATCGGCGTGCTCGTATGGTCGTTCACCGAGTACACGGTGCATCGATTCATCTTCCACTTCGAGCCGAAGAACCCGCCGCCGTGGCTGGATCGATTGATTTTTCTGTTTCATGGCATTCATCACGCGCAGCCGTGGGACAAAACGCGTCTGGTCATGCCGCCGTCCGTCAGCATCCCTCTGGCGCTGGCGTTCTATTGGCTGTTCAGCCGTGTCGTGGGCGGCCTGCTCGGCGCACCGCAGTGGGTCGACGTGCTGTTCCCCGGTTTTGTCGTCGCCTACGTGGTCTACGACATGATCCACTACGCGACGCACCACTTGCCGATGAAGTGGGGCATCCTGAAGTGGCTCAAGAAACATCACATGCTGCATCACTACAAGACGCCCAATGAGCGCTTCGGCGTCAGCTCGCCCACGTGGGACGTGGTGTTCGGCACCTTCCCTGAGGAGCCTGCGAGCACAGAGAAGGCCGTTGCCTAGCGATGCACAAATAAGAAGCGCCCCGCCGCGAAGACTCGCCGCGGGGCGTTTGTGTTATCATGTCACAACGTTATGATGACATTTCCCTTTTTGTGCCCTTGTTCAACGTAGCGATGAGCCTCGGCTGCCTGCTCCAACGGGTAGCATTTATCGATAATCGATTTGAACTTCCCCGCCTCAGTAAGCTCTTTAATGAAAACCAGATCTTCAGACTTTTCGCTTGCCAGCGCGCAGATTACTTTCTTGCTGCCAACTATTTTCGTCCACAGCATTTGAAACAGGGGTTTCATCTTGAAGCTGGCTAAAAGATAGATTCCATTTTGCTTTAGCGAGTTTTTACACCGTGAAAACGAACTCTTGCCTAATATGTCAAAAATAAGATCATAGGTCTCTCCATTTTGGGTAAAATCCTCTTCTGTGTAATCAATGACCTGATCGGCTCCCAGGGATTTCACGTACTCTAGTCTCGGGGTGCCGCATACCCCGGTAACTTCTGCTCCATAGTACCTGGCAAGCTGAACCGCGGCTGAACCTATCCCTCCAGAAGCGCCATTGATAAGCACTTTGTGTCCGCTCTGAATATTTACTTTTCTAAGCAAATTCAACGCCATTATTGCCCCATAAGGAACGGCCGCGGCTTCCGCATAGGTCATATTGGCCGGTTTAATTGCCACCGCCCCATCTTCAGGCATACAAAGATACTCCGCATAAGCCCCCATGCTCATACCGCGATATCCGAAAACTTGGTCATCTTTTCCGGATAGTTTTACATCTTTGCCTACTGCTTCGATTTCCCCGGCAAACGCACTCCCTAGTATATTTATTTTTGGTTTTCTGAAACCAAACATTATTCGCGTGGGCAGCCAGAGGGGCATAGGCATCGAGAACTTGCGCGGAGAGATTTTTTTGAAATTTCGAGCCGTAATATCCCCGAAACTTACTGGTGTCGCATATATTCGTATCAGTATTTCCTTGTCCTTGGGGGTAGGTTTTTCTACCTCTTTGAGCTGAAGAACATCGGGTGGTCCGTATTCTGTGTATACAATCGCTTTCATGAGTTTCCTCCTGAGTTACTTTGATTTGGTCATTTAGACCTTTAAGGCCTGGCCTATCACCTGCCCGTAGTTGGCGTCGATTTTATCTTTCAACCACTCATGGAATACGGAAGGGAAAACTTTCGTACTGCTCCGGCTTGAGCTTGAGGACGTTGTTCGTATGAAGATTAGCACCGAGCCTTACAAAAATAATCACGGTAAACGCGATAAAGCCCGTGCTGTAGTCGATCGTCGTAAAAAAGGGAAGCAAAAAAATCCAGAAGGCAGCATTATAAGCCCTCCGAATAAGGGCGAGTGGGTGAGTGAACCCCTGTTTGACTGAAACGTAGTTAGCCGAGTTTTTCCGAAGCCACGCGAACCGCATGGCTGTATGGCCTTCGATAACCAGTCAATAAAGCACCCCGATAACCGCAAGCCCGATCAATCCACCCCTTTCCGACCAAACCGAAGTGGATAAAGCGACAACAACATAAATCAGAGCGGGAAGTCCCAGTCCCAGCGTAAGCAGATTATTCCAACGTACGGTTAAGAATTCTTCCTTTGTCACAGTGTCCCTCCTGGGTAGGGAATCGCACAACCACGGGCAATCTGAAGATCGGTTGGTTGGCTACCTATGCTAACGCAGGCTAAATGGTGGATAGCGGTCGGTCACCAGCAGGAATGCGTAGGCTGCCACCCGCAGTCCCCAGCGACCGACCCCGACCATGAAGTCAAAGAGAGCCCTCGGGTATTGACCGGTCGCCAGAATGGCGAACCAGGCCAAGATCACTGCGAAGAAAGCGGCAATTCCGAGAAAAAACAGGACAATGTAATGCGGGATCGCGAGCAGCCACTTGACCAGGGGTAACCACCGATTGAGGTCAGTTTCCACGTCGGGGTAGTCGATCTCCAGGTGGACAGACTGCTCTTCGACGGTGGACGGGTATCGGTCGGTGAGCAGGGCCGCGTAGGCGCCGACCCTGGCCCCGAAGCGGGTCAGCTCGCGAGAAAAGTCGAACCACCAGCGTGGATAGCGCTGTCGAAAGATGATCATCAGGGCCGTGGCTGTAGAGAGACCACTCACCAGCCCAGCAGCCGTCTCCCGAGTTAACCTGATAACCTCACCGGCCTCATTGAGGATAACCGTGTTGGTGACCGTCTCGCCAGATCCCGAGATGAGGCCCAGGATGATGGCGATGGGAATGATCCAGATAAGACGGAAGAAGGTTGTCAGCCGGTCCAGTTGCTCTGGATAGTCGACCTCCAGACGAGCAGGATATTCGGTAGGGTTATACATAACGCGCCTCCTTTGGATAGTGTTAGCCCGTTGCTGCCCGAATCTGTTGGATAAGTCCGACTCCCAGCCAGATCTGGCGCAACGGCACCTAAATTACGATTGCCTATATACTAGCAGATTGCGTCCCGGCATGGTAGTCGCCATCACGACTGAGGCTGACCAGGCTCGGAGGTCATAGCTCACAGATCCCTTAGACGGCCGGTAGCCGCGCGGGAGTCTTTATCTGGCCCGCCGATGACATTGAGTAGCGACAGATCGTCAACGACGCCGTCTTGCGGCCCCACGTCCAGTTCCTCCAAAGATAATCGACGCTCCTAGAAGGAACCCGAAGTTGTACCAACCACCATTGTTATGAACCTCATAGACATGCACAGTATCTGAAAACAATGAGATCAAGAAAGCAAATGGAGAGATAATCCCATGCCACAGACCCTGCCAAAAACCAGAAACATTGCCTGCTTCATTGGGAGAATTCACCATTTCGTTCGGACCCGCTGTACACCCGGTAATCCCAAGCATCATCAATGAAATCATGAGCGCGAAGAATAGATTCTTCATAGCAGATCCTCCATATATCAGAATACTTTCTCTGAATTTGGATCGAGGTACATCTTTAGCCTTTGGATGATACGAAAGTGATGACTACATTCCCCTTTTTGTGTCCTTTTTCGACGTATCTGTGGGCTTCGGCAATCTGTTCCAACGGATAGCATCTATCTATGACCGCTTTTATCTTCCCCGCCTCAATAAGCTCTTTGAGGAAAAGCAGGTCTTGTGTCTTTGCGCTTGCGGAGCGCAGCCCTGTAGCCGTAAACTTGGCTTTTTTGCCGCCGCGCTTTGCTGGCCGGAGCACGTGAGTAAGAGTTTCCAGGGTCGGGACAGTGGTGAGATAGACTCCGTTTGGCTTGAGTGAGTCTTTACAATGGGAAAACTGAATCTTGCCAACCGTGTCAAAAATGATGTCATAGGTCTCACCGTTTTGCGTGAAATCCTCCTCGGTGTAATCAATGACCTTTTCTGCGCCAAGGGATTTGACCATAGCGACATTGGTGGTGCTGCAAACCCCGGTAACATCCGCCCCAAAGATTCTGGCAAGCTGTACCGCGGCAGTGCCTACCGATCCCGACGCTCCATAGATCAGCACTTTTTGCCCGCTCCGGATATTCCCCTTGTCTCGAAGGAAGGGCAGTGCGGTCAAGGCGCCATTGGGGACAGCGGCGGCCTCCTCATAGGTCATGTTCGAAGGTTTCATAACCAAGGCTTTATCTTCAGAGATACATTTGTACTCGGCGTGTGCGCCAAAAGCGTCGATGCCAAAAACCTGGTCACCTGCTTTGAATCTTTTGGCATCTTTGCCAACGGCTTCAATTTCACCGGCAAACTCCTCACCCAGGATCGGGTTTCTGGGCTTGAGAAAACCATTGAAACCAGGAGAAGCGCGCCATCCCGGTTCCTCTATCGTGACCGTGCCTGCATATATCCTGATCAACACTTCATGGTCTTTAGGGGTTGGTTTGTCTACCTCTTTGAGTTGAAGTACCTCAGGCGGCCCGAATTTTGTGTAGACAATGGCTTTCATTAGGGTATCCCTTCCTATTTGATGAAATCGATTCATGGTTCCTGTTCAGACCCAATTCCAGGCATACCAAACCGTCAGTGCATTAAGTACAAGCCCAACAATGATCAAGAACTTGTCATACGCTGAAGGGTAGGTCGGCAGTCCAATGAGATTAAAAAGGAAAAAGAATATGGCGACGATGATGTTGGCCCAGCGATTCACCGGATAATTCAGCGTCAGGGACAGAAAAACCATAACGATCGGAAGCACCATTAGCATTGCGATTCCCAACCACATTCCCTGAGTTATTTTTATACCCCCTATTTCTCCCGGTGTAAAGTCGCCACTAAATATTCGCAGCACATCCCCCAAAAGGTAAGTTAACATCAGAGCTACCCAT
>DASSGE010000995.1:0-17106 GCA_035693605.1 Binatia bacterium | reverse complement strand
GGCGCACTCACGGACGAGAACTTGCCGGAAGAACCACTTCTGCGCCGTTTCATCGGCGGTCAGGCTCTGGCGCTTTACATCCTCATGCGCGAGCAATCGCTGGACGTAAAGCCCTACGACCCGGCGGCAAAGATGGTGATGATGACCGGGCCGCTAACCGGAACGGGTTTGACCCCGGGTGGCACCAAAGTTTGCGCGGTGTTTTTGAGCCCGATGACTCATAATACTCTAGGTCGCGGCGCGGCGAGCGGTTACTGGGCTGCCTATCTCAAACAAGCCGGCTACGACGGTATCATTGTTCAAGGCGCGGCGAAGTCGCCGCATTATCTATTTATCAACGACGGAAAGCCGGAGCTGCGCGATGCCAGCAAATTTTGGGGCAAGGGCGCGCGCGATACCGAAGAGTCGCTGCGCGCTGCTGTCGGCATCAAAGACGCCCGGGTGATGGGCATCGGACCCGCCGGCGAGCATTTGGTTAACGCGGCGATGTTGTGCAACGACTTCAATCATTCGGCGTCACACAGCGGCGGAGCAATCTTCGGCTCGAAGATGCTCAAGGGAATCGTGGTGTACGGCACCAGGCGGCCTCCGTTGCACGATAAGGCGGCGCTGATCGAAGCCGGTCTGCGCTGGCGCCAGACGCTGCAGCAATATTCCCTTAAAGACCGCTACAGCACCGGACATGCGCGCCATCTCGAAGCGCTGCCCAACAACAACATGCAGAGCACGTTGATCGGCGATCACAACCGCGGTTTCGATCAGAATCGCGTCGTGCAGCGACCCTGCTTTCAATGCGCGCGGCTTTGTCCTTGGGATGTCGAGATCGGTGAGGGAGAGTTCAAAGGCAAGGTCGGCCACTTCAACGCCGGCGCCGAGTGGCTCGACACCTTTTGGAATCTCGGTGTCAAAGGCAACGCGACGCTTTATCTAGCCGAGCGTATCAACGACCTTGGCATCGAGTGCGGCCACTTTTCATTTGGCGCCGGTGTATTGTTTGAGGCGTATGAGAAAGGATTAGTTACCGAGAAAGATTGCGATGGGCTGCGCTTGACATGGGGCAACGTCGAAGCGATCGACAAGCTGTTGGAAATGACCGCGCGACGCCAGGGCAAGTGGGGCAACTTGATCGCCGACGGGCCGCTCGAAGTCGCCGAAGCGATCGGCGGAGACGCGATCAAATGGGTGGTTCATACCAAACGCGGCGTGCCGGCGATGCACGACTGGCGGCCGCATTTCTCGAACATGCTGCGCGAGATCGTTGCGAGCGGCGGCATGAAGCCGCAGGGCGGCGGCCAGGCCAATCCTCCGCCGGATTTGAAGTACCGGGAGAAGTGGGGGCCGCTCGACCGCGACGATCCCGCCGGCTGGGCGCAGTCTAACGTCAATGCCGAACAGTACCGTCAATTCGTCGGCATCATGGGCGGCTGCTGGTTCGCCCAGATGCACGGCAAACCGGATGGATTAAAGAGCATCGTCGACTCGTTCAACGCCATTACCGGTTGGAAGTTCACGCTCGACGACGCGATGCTGGCCGGCCATCGCAGCGCGATGCTGCAAAGCCTTTTCGCCACCCAGCGCGGCTGGATCGCCGATCATGACTGGCAGCAGGTCGGCCAACGCTTTGTCGACCCTGTGCCCGACGGTAAATACCAAGGCTTCACCATCGCCAAGTGGCTCCCGCAAATGGTCCACGAATACTACCAATTATCAGGCCGGCACGAAAAAACCGGCCGGCCTTTCATGGACACTTTGAAGTTGTTGGGCTTGGAAGAATTCAGCGAGTGGGCGCAGTTGGACTAGGGCGCTGCAGAGCGGCGCTATTCAAGTATCAATGGCTCAAGTTCAGCTCTAGGCAGTCGGATTGTGGCGCAGCGACATTTTTACAGACACTGAACCGAGGAATGTTCGATTTAACATGAAAATTTTTTGCCTGGCGATTATCATCGCTTTTTCACTTACGGCTGCTCCAGTTTGTGCCCAGACGCCCTTTTACCAAGGCAAGACCGTGCAGATCCGCGTTGGCTTCGCGGCCGGCGGGGCGTTCGATGTTTGGGCGCGGGTGATCGCCAGCCATCTTGGCCGGTTTGTGCCGGGGAATCCGACGTTTGTCGTGCAGAACATGACTGGCGGCGGGTCGATGATCGCGGCGAATTACATTTACGGGGTGGCCAAGCCGGATGGGTTGACGCTCGGAGTTGTCAGTCCGGCGATGTATATCGAGCAGGTTACCGGGAAGAAAGAAGTTCAGTACGATTGGTTCAAGTTTAGCTTTGTCGGCTCGCCGGAGAAGACCGATCGGATTTTCTACATGCGCGCCGATTTGGGAATAAAAACTTTGGAAGACATGCGCACGGTGGCGGATACGCCGCGCTGCGGTTCCACCGGCATCGGCAGCGCGGCGTATTATTTCCCGCGCTTGTTACAAGAGACCTTCGGGCTAAAGCTGACGATCGTGCCGGGCTATCCCGGCGCAGCGGATGTGAATCTTGCCATCGAGAAGGGCGAGGTACATTGTTTCAGCGGCACCGTGCAAGCTTTCTTTGGCAGCGAGCCACTGCGCACCTGGTCAAAGACCGGGTTCGCCCGGGTGCTAGTGCAGGGCGGGGCGAAGCGCGATGCGCGTATGGCGAGTGTGCCGACCTTGTGGGAATTGATGGACAGGAATAAAAGCAACGAAATTTACCGCCGCTTGGCTAAAATTCTTCTCATTCCCGACGATATGGGCCGGCCGCTCTTCGGACCGCCGGGGATGCCGGCGGACCGCTTGAAAATCTTGCGCGACGGTTTCAACAAGATGATGAGTGATCCGGAGGTGGTTGCTGAGGCGAAGAAGAAAGGGCTGGATGTCACGCCGTTGAGCGGCGAGGAGCTCGAAGCGGTGATCAAAGAGGCCGGCGTGCCTTCGGCGGATATGGTTCAACGGTTGAAGCCGCTGATGGAGAATTAGTAAGAGCAGGTTACCGCAAAGAAGGTTAAAACGAATCGGGCTATATCGGGCGGCATCAACCCCGCCTTGGTGGCTTTCGGCGCAACCGAAAGAGTGACTCAAGCATGCCAGCGCGACTCACGATGTCACTGGCCAAACGGCGTTGGACAGGCGGCGCTCGAGGGAATTGGTCGGCGATGAGCCCCGCATGATCGCGCGCGGTGATCAATGGACAAGTGACCAAGCGGGGAAACCTGCCCGCGCTTGGTTCGTCGTTGTCGAGTTTAATTTTACATTCCGGGCGAATCCTGGCTAGCGCCTCCAGCCTTTCGCCTCACACCTTCTCAGAAATTGATCACCGCTTTGACCACCGAGTAGCTGGCCATCGCTTCCATTGCTTCGTTGATCTGATCGAGCTTGTAGCTCTTGCTGATCATCTCCTCAAAGGGAAAAACCTTTCTGCGCGAGGCGAGAAAGTCGATGGCCTGGAGCCAGTGGCGCGGTTCGCCGGAACGGATCGTGATGAACAACATCTCCTGCGGGATTTTCTCTACGGCGATATTGGCTTTGCCGCCGGCACCGATGTTCAAGTAGCGGCCGCCGTCGCGCAGCAGCGTCAGCCCTTCCGGCACCGCCATGTTGTTGGCGACCTGGACCACGACGTCAGCGCCGCGGCCGTCGGTGTGATCCTTAACCCACTGACGGCGCTGTCTTTCATCGGTCACCTCTTCGAGATTCAATACCGCGTCGGCGCCCATTTTCTTGGTGACTTCCAACCGATTGGCGGGCGCACCGATGACCAAGACTTTCTTGGCGCCGTGATCTTTGGCGACCGCAGTAGCGAAGTTGCCGAGCGGACCGCTGCCTTGAATCACAACGGTCTCGTGACTTTTTATTGCGCCAAGGCGGTCATAACCATGCATGACCGTGCGATAAGCGCAGGCTGAGGCGGCGGCCGACGCCGAGGTCACTTCGTCGGGAACTTTAATGATCAAGCATTCTTTTGGCACATACATATACTCGGCGCAGCTGCCGAGCAGATAGGGATGTTGATCGCTGCGGTTATGGCCCCAGGACGCGCGGCCGCGGCAGATGCAAGGCTGACAGGCGACGGCGCAATAGTAGCAAGAGCCGCAAGCGACGTAGCTCCACACCACGCGATCGCCGCGTTTGACCGGGTTGCCCAAAATATCGGTGCGCTCACCGGCGATGTCTTGGACCGTGCCGCAAGGCTCGTGGCCGGTGATGATCGGCAGGGTGTCCTTGTCGCCCAGCGGCCCATGCCAACGATGCACGTCGGTGCCGCACAGTGTCGAGGCGGTGATCTTTACCAGCAACGATCCCGGATCGAGATTCGGGATCTGCACCTTTTGAATACTGAGAGGTTTGTTATGTTCGGTGATGACAGCGGCATTGCAGGTTTCCATGGGCTTCCTTCCTTTGCGAGGCATTTAACGATTGGAACACTTGGAACCCCCTGGAACGATTGGAACCGTTCCAGAAGTTCCAATCGTTCCAGCCGTTCCACTCGGAATTGTCTAGTTCACAGCGGGAGTTTGTAAAACGTTTCAGCGTTACGCCAGAGCATCGCCGCTTTGTCGTCCGCGGTGATTTCGTCGCTTTCCATCAACTCGCCGATGTCGTGCTTGCAGCTCTCGTGAGTGACTTCATGAGGAAAGTCCGAAGAGTAGAGAAACGGTGAATTGCCGACGACTTTAATGGCGAAGGGCATAGTCAGCTCTTCGGTTTCGATGCCGAGATAGATGCGGCCGTCTTTGATCAGCTTTTTAAGCGTTTTGGCCGGGTCTTGTTCCTCGCGAATGCCGAACTCGCCTTCAGGAATATATTGAAAGTGGGTTTCGTGGGAAGCATGGAGCCGTTCGAGCAGCAGCAATAACCAGGCGATACCGCCTTCGAGAAAGGCGATACGCACGCGCGGGAAGCGCTCGTAGATGCCGTTATATAAAATGTCGGCGCAATTGATCGTCAGACCCCAAGGATGACCGAGAGCATGCACGGGGACGTACATGTTCATATGATCCATGCCGAAGCGGTCATGGGCGCCGCCATGGACGGCGAGGCAGCAGCCGAGGCGGTTGGCTTCTTCATAAATCGGCCAAAACTGTTTGGCGCCCAAGGGCTGAGCGAGGCCGTTGGACGGCATCATCGCGCCCAGCATGCCCAACTCCGTGACGGCACGGCGCAGCTCCTTGGCGGCCTCTTCCGGATCCTGCATGGGGATGATCGCCATGGCTTTGAAGCGCGAATTGTATTTCAAATAAGTTTCCGACAGCCAATCATTGTAGGCTTTGCACACCGCCACGGCGTAGTCGCGGCTGACGATCTTGCCGTAGGATAACGCCAGCGTCGGGTACATGACGGTCCATTCAATGCCGATATCGTCGAGAAAATCGAGCCAGCCTTTCGGACCTACCGGAGCGCGCCCATCGCGTTGCGGCGGGGTTTCGACCGCGCGACCGGAATGAAGATGATCCAAGGGCGGGAAGCAGGTGCCCTTGCGCCCCGCGATTTCCCGGTAGGCGCCTTCCATATGGGCGATGATGCCCGCGTTGTCCTCCATAATATGACCGTCGCCGTCAATTATTCGCGTGCCGAGATTTGCGCTCATGGTAAAAAGTCCCCCTAAATTTTTGAATCAATATGAATAATTTTGCATCTATGATCTCTTCTTATAATCCGACTTTAGCACCCGGTTCAACCCGGTCGCGCGCTGGCTGATCCTCGGACTCGCGTTGTTGCAAACTTTGCGATAGAAGATTCGGATGACAAACTTACGGGAAGGAATTTACGGAGGTCATATGGCTGATGAATCCATCGAAGAAAAACTGGCTCGCCTCGAAGCGGAAAATCAGGCACTCAAGAAACAGGTTGATCGCAAGCCCGGAGAACTGCGCTTGAAGGTCAGCGAAAAGGGCGGACTGTCGATTTACGGATTGGGCCGATTCCCAGTAACGCTTTATAAAGAACAGTGGAGTCGACTTCTCGACCATGCTGACGAGATTCGTGAATTTCTCAAGAGCAACGACCAGCAACTCAAGGCGAAGCAATAAATAAAGTCGCTTTGCGACCACCCATGCGGAGTTTTTATGGCATCCTCTGAGCAACCCATCAATCTTTTTGAATTCGAAGAGACCGCCAAAGCACTGCTACCGAAAGAGGAATACGACTACATCGCCGGCGGCGCCACCGATGAGATCAGTGTGGATCGCAACCGGCGCGCTTACGCGTCGTGGGCGTTTCGCCCGCGGGTACTGCGCGATGTCAGTAAACTCGACTTGTCGACGACGGTATTGGGGACTCGAGTCGAGTTGCCGGTATTGATCGCGCCCTGCGGCGGCCACAAGCGCGCGCATCCTGACGGCGAGCTTGCCACCTATCGCGCAGCGGCGTCCTGCGGTACCGTGCTGGCCGTAAGCGCCAACTCCAACACTTCTTTTGAAGATCTCGCCAAAGCCGCAAACGGGACATTGTGGGTGCAACTTTATCCGTTCCGTGACAAAGCCATGACCCGAGACTGGCTCGACCGCGCTAAGGCGAACGGTTACAAAGCGATCGTCGTGACTCTCGATTCGCAGTGGCCGCCCAAGCGCGAACGCAACATCCGCAATCGTTATCAGCGCACCCGCGGCGCCAATTATCCCGCCGGCGGCGAACATCCCGATGCGCCTCGTCCGGCCGGGAGCGGCGCCGGTTCAGATCCAGCGGCCACTTGGAAAGATCTCGAGTGGATCAAAGCGGCGACAAGTTTGCCGGTGGTCGCCAAGGGGATTATGACTGGCGAAGATGTTGAACTCTGCGCCGAAGTAGGCGCCGATGGCGTGATCGTCTCAAACCACGGGGGTCGCCATCTTGATAACACCTTGGCGACCGTTGAAGTATTGAGCGAAGCGGTGGCGGCGGCTAAAGGGAAGATGGAAGTCTTCCTCGATGGCGGTATTCGCCGCGGCGCCGACGTGGTCAAAGCGATTGCTCTCGGAGCGAAAGCCGTGTTTATAGGGCGGCCGTTGTTCTGGGGACTCGCTGTCGGCGGCGAGCAGGGAGTGGTGCGCGTAATCAATTTACTTCGCGACGAAATCCAAATTACCATGGCTAAGTGCGGGCGGCCGACCGTCGCGAGTATTGATCTCTCGACGATAGTTAAAGCACCGCCCCTGTGAAATTTGGACATAAATGGACATTATTTGTCAATCGATGACATAATTCCGCTAGAGATCTGAAGCGGCTTTGAATTGCAGGGTTAAAGTCCTCGGCTGACTTTCGATCCGCCTCTAACGACAGCGCAGTAATTTTGGTAGGATCTCGATCGTTTCATTCCTCGATGTTCAAAGGTTCGCTGCTATAGCCGCGTTTTTCTTTGGCAAACTCCTTCCCAGACGTTACAATATGCAATCTGAAAACGTCAAATTTTGCCAACTAAAAGAATGTAGGAAGCTATGCGGACTCGGGAAAAAATCCTTATCGCCGTTGTTATCGCCGCCTTGATGCTCGGGGGTGTGATTGTCTACTCGTTGCAAAGCAACGAAATCGAAGCAAATTACACCCGCTGGCTTTTCGCACGCAATCTCCGCGAGTTTATTTCGTCTCCCATATCCTTTGTGTTCGGCAATTCCGAATCCGGTCAATCTGTTAACGCTTGGTTTTACGGCGTGCTCGGCGGCTTCGGTCTGATCGTTATGATTGTCATTCTAAAGATGTTCCGTGACGGTCAGGTGTTAGCGCTCCAAGAGCGGGTGCAGGCGTTGGGCGCGGCGAAACAAGAAGCCGAACACATGCTTCAGGAAGCGGTGTGGAAGGGCAAGACTGCGCGCCAAGCCAAGGATAGCGTCACTCGCGACCTCGAGGACAGCATCGAGCGCATCGAGTCAATGATCGTCGAGCTCACGGCAAAAGAGCAGGCGCTCAAAGCGCGCGATGACGAACTCCGGGCGCTCAAAACCAGCAGCTCAGCCGCCAAGCCGATCTTTGTCAATGGTGCTGCCGGCGATCAAGCCCTGCGAGCGGAAATTGTCCGACTTGGCGAAACGCTCCACGCCCGGGAGAGCGAACTCAAAGAGTTGCGGCAACAGCTGAATGGCAAGGCCCGGCTATGGGAAAGCCAGCTGCAAACCAAGGATGACCTGCTCAAGCGCCGCGTCGCGGAATTGGAGATTGCCCGCAGTGAAACCACTGAGCTGGCCGCCCAAGTCAAAGAATTGGAAAGCGCGGGCCGGCGCGCCGAAGAGTTGTTGCAGAAAGAGTTGCAGAACAAGAAAGAAGTTCTTGAAGCGAACGATGTTGCCAACCGTAACGTCGAGAAGCGCCTGCAGGAAACCATTCGCGGCCTCGAAGAACAAGCCGGCGAACGGGATCGTCTGCTCAAGAATCATGAGAGCGAGCTAGCTGCGCTTAAGACACAGTTGCATTTAGCCAACCTGTCAAAGGAACAGGCAGAATCCCTTTCGGAAAACCTCCGCGCGGAACTTGAGAAGGAACGTGACGAAAGGGAAAGCACCCTTAAGGAATTGGGATTTCGTCTCGGCACCAACATTCGCGGTCTGCAAAATCAGATCGAAGAGCGAGACATGCTTGTCCAGGTGCGTGACGGCGAGATCAACTCGCTGAAGTCAGAAGTTCATTCGCTCAGCACCAAGCTCGAAGACGCCAAAACGGCCCGGGAACAAGCGGAGATCGCTCTTGACGCGGCGCTCAGTAAGGGCCAGCACATTAGCGATGAAAAAATGTCCACCGTCCGCGAGTTGGAACAGCGTTACGGTAAATCGTTGCGTCAGTTGGAACTGCAATTGCGCGAAAAGGAACAGTTCTTACAGGTTCGCGACGGTGAAATTCAATCCCTGACATCGACGGTTAAAAACCTCACGCAAAAACTCGATGACAGCGTGGCGGCGCGCGCGAACCTAGAAAAGACGCTACAGGAGGAATTGCGCAAGGAGGACAAGTTACGCCAGGCCCAGGAGTCAAGCAAGAAGGAGCTGGAAGCCCGGTACACCGAAGAACTGAAAATATTGCAGCAGCAAGTCACCGAACGAGACGGTATGCTGCAAGCTCGCGGCACTGAAATCGCAACGCTTCAGACACAACTCGCCTCTTTGGCGGAACAACTCAGCAAGGTTGGCTCGGCGAAAGAGCGTGCTGCCAGCCTGCTCCAAGAAAAGCTGCGCAAAGAAAAGGCATTCCTGAACGCCAGCGACTCCGCTTTGCGTGAATTGGAAGCCAACTTCAGTTCAAAGATCAGCGCTCTCGAGCAGCAACTGGCCGAGCGCCAAAAGCTCGTTGGCAGTCGCGACGCGGAGGTCAGCGCCTTGAAGGCGGAGTTGATTGCAGCGCAACAGCAGGCTAGTGAGTGGTCCGCGGCCAAGCAACAGGCTGAGAAAATGCTCGAAGAGGCGTTCAAGGAAAAAACCGCGCTGCTCAGCACCAAGGATAGCGCGGTGCAGGAGATGCAAGCCAACCTGCTGGCGAAACAGCAGGAACTCGAAGCCCAACTCAGTGAGAAAGAAAAAAATCTCAAGGACCGCGAGGTGGAACTCCAAGCGACCAAGCGCCAACTGGCGGAATTGGATTCGACCAACGATCAGACCGTACGCTTGTTCCAGGCCGAGGCCCAAGAACGAGACGATCTCTTGCGCGCGCGTGAGTCGGCGCTTAAAGAGCTGGAAAAACGCAGCGAGGATCGGCTGCGTGCGCTTGAAGGACAGCTGGCTGAAAAACAGGAATGGGCCGACTCCCGCCGCGGTGAAATCGAATCGCTGCGCTTGAAAGTTAAAGAGCTAACCGATCAAATCGACCTATTGAGTAATACCAAAGAAGAGTCTGTGCGCGCTCTCGATCGAGAATTGCGCCAGCGCAACGAAGCACTCCACGCCAAGGAAGCTGAGCTCGCAAAGCTTGAAAATCACTTCAGTGGCCAAGTGCAGGCGCTCGAAGCGAGACTCGTCGAACAGCAGAATTTAATGGCGACCCGAGAAGGAGAAGTCGACGCGCTCATGAACAAAGTGCGCGAGATTTCGGAGAATTACAGTTCTCTCGCTTCCGAAAAAGAGCGCAGCGACAGGGTCTTGCAAGAGGAGCTTCGCGAAAAGACCGCGTTACTGCAGGCCAAAGAGTCCTCTGTGGACGATGTCGAGGAACGGCTGAGCGGTAAGCTTGAGTTCCTGGAACGGCAGCTTGCGGACAAACAGAAGCTGCTCGAAAGCGGCGGCGCGGAGATGGCCGCGATGAGAGAGCAAATCGCGGTTCTGCACGAGAAGCTTCAAGAAACCGAAGCGGCTAAAATCCGCACAGAACGGTTGCTCGAGGAAGCGCGCGCCAATGGGCCCCATCTGCCGGCAGTGGTGCGGTCGGGCGACGACGAAGATGCTGCTGCCGGTGACGAGACCAACGGCTTGGATACCCTGCTCAATGAACGCGAAGAGCTGCTGAAAGCGCGCGATAACCTGATTCAGAATCTCATGGCTGAACTGAAGGAAAAGAAGACCCAGCTCGCGCGCCACGAAATCGAAGTCTGGCAAGGCATCGAACGGCGCGGGGTGTGGAAAAACCGACTTTCTAAAGTAGGGATTCGGCTAAAAGACTGAATTGTTTTTGGCCAACACCGGCTCTTCGAGGGCATGATTCGATTAGCGATAGTGCTGTCATTTTTGGCTGTGCTCGTCAGCAGCCCAGATTCTGCTCTGACCCGTGTCATCGAGATTCTCCCGACCAATGCCGACACAACTTGCAACGAAGAGTTTGAGAACCTTGCCAATAAGCTCCTGCCGGGTGACACGCTCATCCTTCGTGGCGGCATTTATTCGCAGAGTTGCCGACGTCTAATCACGGGCCGTAATGGCACGGCGAGCCGGCCGATCGTCATCACGGCCGCCCCTCGCGAATCGCCGATTCTGACCCGTCCTGGAACACCTGCCGACTATCGAGAAAATAATCTCGAAATCGAAAACTCTTCCTATCTCGTCATCCGGGGTATCAAGTTTCGAGGTGGCGATTTGGGAGTGCGCTTCATTGGCGTCAACCATCATGTTACTTTCGAGGACAACGAAATCTACGAAACGTCGGCTAATGCATTGGCTCTACAGAGCGGTAACTCCGACGCCATGATCATCCGCCGGAACCACATTCATCATACGGGACTTTACATCGGCGGTCCGGTCACCGGCGAAGGCATGTATCTGGGCTGCCATGACAATTCATGCCGAATCACCAACAGTTTGATCGCGGGAAACTACATTCATCATTTGCGCAGCACTAGCGGTGGCGGCAATGACGGCATCGAAGTCAAAATGGGCTCCTATGGAAATGTTATCCGCGACAATGTAATCCACGATGTCAATGTGGGAATGCAATATCCCTGCATATTTGTCTATGGCGGTGGGGCGGCGGCGAATATTGTCGAGGGGAACGCGGTTTGGAATTGCGGTGAAGGCATTTACGCCGTCGCTGACACTGTCGTGCGTAACAATATCGTCTTCGGTTCTGGCTATGGAATTTCGTCTTATCCCCACGCGGCGGTAGCGCAGATGCGCAATCTCACCATCGTAAACAACACGATTTACGGGGGCGGCACTTGTCTGTTTTTACGTTGGCGGACGGTGATTAATGCCGTGCTCGCCAACAACGCGGTTTATTGCCCGGGCTCGACAGCGGTGGACGGTCTCGGTCTCTTCAATACGCAAGTGGTCATGAGCGCTAATTACGTCGAGGGTGGTCTTAATGGTCCGACCGTCGATAGTGTACGATTCTTCAACGGTGGCAACGCCAATTCTGTGTTTAACAATCCTGCCGGCGCCAACTTCTGGCCAAATCAAGGCTCGATTCTAAGAGATCGTGGTGATCTTACCCGAGCGGCAGCGATTGATTTCAATCACTCCACGCGAACGGACCCCATCGACATCGGCGCCTATGAAACCAATGGACTCGCGAGTAATCCAGGGTGGAAGGTGCAATCGGGTTTTAAGACTTTATCTGGGCAAAATTTCAAAGCTCCGGCAATCGCGCTAACGAGCCCGGCCAACAATTCCGTCATTCGGTCGAGAAGTACGGTGAGAATCACGGCAGCTGCTGAGGAGGACGTTGGCGTGGCGCGGGTCGAGTTCTACGTTGATGGCGCAATCAAGTGTCGCGATTTAACCGCACCGTACAGTTGCGACTGGTCGGTGCCTTGGTCAAAATCAAAACATCACTACCGCTTGACCGCACGGGCCTTTGACACCCAGGGAAATGTCGATATTTCGCCGACCGTAACAGTGACCGCCGCCCGGTAGGTGACTGGATGACTATTAGGAGGGGCGTCAAATAAACCCGAGATTTGTCGGCGGCCGGCTATAAATTACTTCAGCATATAACTCGCCGACTGCGCGATGCGCAGAATGCTCTTTCCTTCGGTGTCTTCAACGTAACGGATAAAGCGGTATTTATTTTCCAGTTCGTCGTACTTGAGTGGCGGCACCTCGGTGCGCCCCGCTTCGATGTTGGCGGCGATGAAATGCGGTCCGTCACTTTTGAGCGCATCGCTCACCGCGTCTTTTAGTTCTTCGACTGAGTTCACCGCACGTGAGCTTTCGATGCCGGCGTTGCGCGCAATGCCGGCGAAGTCGATCTTGCCGGCGGTGGCGACTGTCGGTTCGCCGCCGGACGATTCGTATTGTTTATTGTTCCAGCAAATATGAATCAAGTTTTTCGGCCGGTGCAGGCCGATGGTGGCGAGAGTGCCCAAGTTCATCCATAACGCGCCGTCGCCGTCGAAGATAAACACTTTGCGTTTGGGTAACCCGATGGCCAGACCGAGACCGATGGAAGAGCACAACCCCAGGGTTTTGACTTGGATATTGCCGTCGCTCGGGCGCACGGCATTCCACTCATTGGTGGCGCCGCCGGCGGTGGTGACAAACAGCTCATCTTTGATCAGCGGGGCGATCGCCTGCAGGCATTCGAATCGTTTCATATCAATCGGCTCTCATTCACAGTACGGCGCGGGTCAACAGCAGCGCCACCGGTCGTTTGGAAGCGTTCGCCAAGGTCACCGCACCGGCGATCTCTTGCTTCACTCTCTCGGGGTCGCGCATAACCACGTACTTGATCCCTAATCCCTGAAGCACCGGCTCGGTGACCAAGCCGACCATATGGAAAGCGTTATCGCCGACATCGCCGGCATAATAAATCAAAAGCAACACCGGGATGCCAAATTGCAGCGCCGTGGTGGTGAGTCCGTTGGCGCTATTGAGCAAGCCGCCGTTCTGCATCAGCATTGCCGGGGTCTTGCCGGCGAGATGGGCGCCGGTACAGACACCGATTCCTTCTTCCTCGCGTCCCACAGGCACATGGGCGATTTCCTTGTCTTCGTAAAGCAAGTTGAGCAGCTGGAGCATGTTGATGTCCGGCACGCTCGCGACCAAGTCGATGCCGGCACCCTTGAGACCGGCCAAGATGTTCTGCGCTCCCGCGATGGTTCCCATTGTGGCTTGACCTCTGGTCGGTTCTAGATAACCGGGCCGGTGCTGTCAAGCTGCGCTCAGAAAAGATTGACACTTCCCCGGCGAGTCTGTTAGCAGAGGAAGCGGCGCAGAGTTATGAACTCAAAATATTCCACGCGGAGAGACATCATGACGAGGTTAAATTTCAAGCTTGGGGCATTTGCATGGCTAATTCTTTCATTTACCGCCCCAGTGGTCTGGGCGCAATATCCGACCAAGACCGTGCAAATCATCAATCCGTTTCCGCCCGGTGCGGTGACCGATATTGTCGCGCGCATCCTCGCGCCAAAAATGTCGGCGGCGCTGGGACAGCAAGTGGTTATCGTCAATAAAGCCGGCGGTGGCGGTGCCGTGGGCATTCAAGCGGCGAAGGATGCGACGCCGGATGGCTATACGATTCTGGTCACACCGCCGCCGATTGCGTTGATTCCGATCGTCAACAAAAATTCCAGTTTTACCTTGAAAGACTTCGCGCCTTTGGCGCTGGCCACCAGCAGCCCGAACACTACCGTGGTGAAGAGCGACGCACCGTGGAAAAGCTTCGAGGAGTTTATCGCCGATGCCAAGAAAACCCCGGGCCAACTAACGTACGGTTCAGCCGGACCCGGGACGACGCCGCACTTCATCGGCGAGTTGGTGAAAATAAAGACCGGCATCGACATGACTCATGTGCCGCTCGGTTCCGAGTCGGCAGCAGCGACCGCGGTGCTCGGCGGTCATGTGAACATAGCGTTTCTTACCCTGGGGACGACGCGCAGCCATATCGAAGCCGGCACCATGAGGGCATTGGCGGTGGCATCCAATCGACGGCTGAAAGATTTTCCCAACCTTCCGACAACGGTCGAGAAGGGTTATCCGGAACTCAACTTGAAAATCTGGGTGGGCTTCTTCGCCCCAGCCAAGACGCCGGCTGCCGCAGTCAAGAGATTATCCGCGGTGATCAGCGATAGTTTGAAAGACGCTGAAGCGGGGGCGACGATCGAGAAGGCGCAAGCCTTGATCGAAAACCTCGGTCCCGCTGAATTCGCCAAGTTCCTCGCAGACGAGGAACGCAAGTGGACGGAAGTCGCGCGCGCCGCGAAAATTACTCAGTAGCGGGGCGATCGCTCTCTTTGCGCCCTTGCGTTTGCCATGAAACGCATCGATCTCATTGCCGCCGCGGGTCTTGCCGCCTTGGCGGTTTTCATCTTGTTTGAATCGCGCAAGCTGGGCTTCGGCAGTTTCCGCGTGCCGCAGACCGGCTTCTTCCCGAGAGCGTTGGGTATTTTGTTGGTGCTCTTTACAGTGGGCGAAGTCGTTCGAGCCATTCGGTCTTCTGTGCCCGCACCCACCAGCGAGAAGATCGGCGGCGAAGGCTGGGTCAGAATCGGTGCCACGCTGGCGACCATGCTTGGTTTTACCCTTTTATTGGAGCGAGTGGGTTTCTTACTGGCGACTTTTTTTTTGATGGTTCTGCTGCTGCGCGCCATCGAGGCGCCGCGTTGGCCGAAAGTATTCGTTGTCGCACTGATTACTTCACTGCTGTCTTATGGCCTTTTCGCCTGGCTCTTGGGCGTGCCTCTGCCCGCTGGAATTTTAGGAATCTAGCGTGGAGTTGCTGCATAACTTTGCCATCGGTCTGTCAGTGGCGTTGACCCCGATGAACTTGCTGTTCTGCTTTCTCGGCGCCTTGGTGGGCACATTGGTCGGCGTCCTGCCGGGGCTTGGGCCCGTAGGCGCTGTGGCGTTCTTACTATCGCTTACTTTCAAAATGGATCCCGCCAGCGCGATCATTATGTTGGCGGGAATTTACTATGGCGCCATGTACGGTGGTTCGACAACTTCGATCCTGGTCAACATTCCCGGCGAAACCGCTTCTGTAGTTACTTGTCTCGACGGCTATCGCATGGCGCGCCAGGGGCGCGCCGGCGCAGCGCTGGGCATTTCCGCCTTTGGCTCGTTTATCGCTGGCACGGTCGGTGTGGTCGGCCTGATGTTTCTCGCGCCGCTGCTTGGCAGAGCGGCGCTTAGTTTCGGTCCGGCAGAATACTTTGCCCTGACATTAACTGGGTTGACACTGGTTTCATATCTCAGCCAGGGCTCGATGCTCAAAGCGCTGATCATGGCGACTCTTGGTCTACTCGCCGGCACCGTTGGCATGGACCCGATTTCCGGCGAGGAACGTTTTACTTACGGCACCCTGACGCTGCGTGATGGCTTCGGTCTCGTGCCGGTGGCGATGGGGCTGTTTGGTATTGCCGAGGTGCTGGAAAATCTTATTGTCAGGGGCAGTCAATCGGTCTATCAAACCAAGATCCAAGGGCTGTTGCCCAATCGTCAAGATTGGCGCGACAGCGCAGCGCCGATCGCGCGCGGCTCCGTGCTAGGGTTTTTTCTCGGCATCCTGCCAGGCCCCGGGCCGGTGATCGCGTCGTTTGTCGCCTACGCTATGGAAAAACGGCTCTCGCGCTATCCGGAAAAATTCGGCACCGGTATCATCGAAGGCGTGGCCGGCCCGGAAGCAGCGAACAATGCCGCTACGGCCGGTTCGTTCATACCCCTGCTTTCTCTTGGCATCCCCACCAGTGCGATCATGGCGCTGTTCATGGGCGCGCTGATGATTCACGGCATCCAGCCGGGGCCGCTGTTCATCGTCAAATATCCCGAGCTGTTTTGGGGATTCATCGCCAGCATGTACGTCGGCAACGCCATGCTGCTGATTCTTAACCTGCCACTTATCGGGATCTGGGTAAGGTTATTGAAAACGCCCTACGCGATTCTCTTTCCGTTAATATTACTTTTCTGCTTGATCGGTGTTTACAGCCTCAACGCCAACGTCGCCGAGATCGTCATTATGCTCGCTTTCGGAGTCATCGGCTTTCTCCTGCGGCGGGTCGGTTTCGAAGGCGCGCCGTTTATCCTCGCCATGGTGCTCGGGCCGATCATGGAGTCTTCTTTGCGCCAGACGTTGCTGATCTCACGTGGCAGTTTTTACATATTTCTGACTCGTCCCATTTGCGCCGTGTTGATTGGGCTAACTGTTGTTTTTTTGCTCTGGCCCATGATTCGGGGAAGCAAGAAGGCCGGGAGGCTTGAGGCTTGAGGCACGTGGCAAAAGTCGCCGATCATTTGCTGTAGTGCCGGGTCATCTCTTCGAAGAAACCGGAACTTTCTAGTTCGTTGACGTAGCGCGGTTCGATAAATCCTTCTGGACTGACGCCCCCGACTTGAGGGCTGGAGCGCGAGAGCAGGTAGAGCATCGACTTAGCCACGTTCGCTGTCGGTGTCGGTTTGTATGCCAGACGTTCTTTATAAAGATTATAGATCGTGTTTAGCACTTCTTGGTCTTGGGTTGCGACGTACTTTTTGAGAACGACGAAGGCGTAGTCGGGCTTCGCCTTGAACAGATACAGGCCTTCAATCCAAGCTTTGAGGAAGCGCAGCGTGACGTCGGGATTCTTGGTCACGTAGGAGCGGCGTACGAGGATGCCGGAGCCGGCGATTTCGATGGGCAGTTTCGAATAGTCGATCAGCGTGCGAAAGCCCAGTTTGTTTGCCGTCAATGTTTGTATGCCGGCGATGATTGCGCCGTGAATTCTGCCGGTCTGCAGGCCGCTCAGGCGGGCGCCGAGATCGCCCACCGGCAAAATAGTCACGTCTTTTTCGGCGATGTTGTTAAGCCGCAGCCCTTCGCGCAGGAGAATATCGGTGAGC
>DASSGE010000994.1:0-4212 GCA_035693605.1 Binatia bacterium | reverse complement strand
GACCCGGCCAACAGCCGGGCATTGTGCACAATGGTTTCGCTGTCGCCGCCATCGACGCCGCCGGTGAGCAGAATCATGTCCGGACGAAGATGGGTAATTTGCGCAAGTTTTTCAGCGTTGAGTTTAAACGCCAGGGAGCCGACGATCTTGGCGCCGGCGCCGAGTGCCGCCTGGTTTGCCGCTTCGACGGTCAGGCCGGGGACGTTGCCGACCACGGCAATGCGCAACCCTCCAGCCGCACTGCTCGAAGCCAAAACGGTTTTGCCGGCAAGGATCGAAAGATTTTTTGGGCGCGTGTCAAAGAGCGCACACTGCTCGTGCAGCAAGGTCAGCGCGCGCAGCAAACCGTCGCGCACGTCGGTCGCTACAGTCGAACGCGATTGGCTCCGGCCGAGCACCTGAGCCTGAGTCAAATCGACAGCCGTAACTTTAGTAAAGGTGCTGCCGAAGTCGATGAGGAGGGCGAGGGACGACAAAGTGATTCAATAGGTAAACGTAAAAAGGCAAAACTGGAACGATCTAATCCGTATTGTCCTTTTACTTTTTACTTTTGCCGTCATTTCGCCGAGGCAATCATGCGATAGAGGTCCATCAAACGCTTATCGCGCAGGGTCGCTTCGATGTCGCGGTTCATTTCTTCGCCGCGAATCAATTCGACTTCGAGGCCCAACTTTTCCGCCTCTTTGTTGAAAGCCTCGTCTTTGGTCATCGCCGCAAAGGCGTCACGCCAGATCTTCAAACGATCCGCCGGCACGCCCGGCGGCAGAACCACGGAGCGCGCGAGATTTTGCCCGGCGTATAAAGCGTTGAGCAATCCTTTACTACCCGCCGGCGCGATCTCTTCCATGGCGGCGACGTCAGGAACGCGCGCATCGCGGCGTCTTTTCGAGGTGGCCAATATTTTAATGTAACCGTTCTTGATCCACTCGCGCCGGGTCGACATCAAAGACCCGATACCCTGGGCCCGGCCATCGAGAGCGCCGCGCTCGATGTCGAGGAGAATCTGCGGCGTGCCGGGATAACCCGGAATCACCGTGAAATCCAAGCCGAAAATCTGCTCGGCGATTTTGACCACGACGTTGCTGGTGTGATCCAGCGCCTGAGCGCCCATCTTCGGCTGCTTGCCCTCACGGTTGGCCTTTTTGATCAAATCGAAGCTGGTGTACGGAGTTGAAGTTTTAAGATAGAGCACCTGCGCGTCATCGAAAGCCTGGCCGACCCAGAGAAACTTTTGCAAGTCGAATCGGATCGCCTCATTAGCCGTCGCCGTGGCGAACAGCGCGCCGGTGTTGAGCGTACTGATGCTCAAGCCGTCGGGCTTTTTCAGATTGTAAAGTTCGTTAGCGGCAATCATACCGCCCGCACCCGGCTTGTTGGCGACATCGATGCGCGGCTTACCCGGCAGGTAGCGTTCGATGTGGCGCGCAATCACCCGCGCCGTCACATCGGTCCCACCGCCGGCCGATGAACCAACTAGAAATGTGATCGTTTTGCCGTCTAAGAAACTCTTCCCTGCCTGCGCGTGAACCATTGACGTTGCCAACAATCCACCGAACAGGAATAGCACCGATAGAATTCGATAGTATCTTCGCGTCGTTGCATTCATCTTATTGTTCGCTCTCCCCTCACGAGTGCAGGACTCTGATCGAAACTTTTGAACGATTTGAACGGCTTGAACGTTTTAAACGTGCGCGCAGCGCCGTCTAATATCCCCATCGTTTCTCGATCACCTTGAGCCGCTGAAATTCCTCGTCCAACTCCTTGCGACCGCGCAGCTCTTTAAATGCTTCGTCGCACAAATCCTGGGCCACCACGGCGCTGACCGCCGGAACGTCGTAATTCAGTTCGCCAAGGCGCTCTTCTTCCTTGAGCATGTCTTCGAAGCCGGTCGCCCGACCGTCCAGGGGGAATGGCATCGCTTCGAGATCCTGCGCCGAGCGCAGGTGTTTGACGACGCGCTCTTCGGGATCGGGACTGCGCAAGCGCAGCCGCTTTTCCAGATTCGATATATATTCGTAGTTCTTTGGCATGTCACGGACAAACCAGTAGGAACGGATCATCGCCTTGAGAAACCCCTTCACCAAGTCGGGCCGCTCCTCGAGAATCCGTCCGGTAGCAGCGATGATGCGTTCTGGCCGGCCGTCAGGATATTGATCCGCCGGCGACACGAGTGCGTTGCAGCCCTCGGCCTGCAACTCTTTTGCGTACCAAGGCGGCACCGGCGCGCATTCGACCTTGCCGCTGCGGATCGCGTCCAAATGCAGTCGAGAATTGACGCCAATGCGCACCCACTCGATATCTTTTTCTAAATCGAGACCGGCCTTTTTGAGTTGAATCTGAATCGCCCAGTGGCGGATGCTGTTGAAGTCGCTGATGCCGACGCGTTTACCCTTCAATTCCTGCAGTGACTTGATATGCGGCGGCGCGACCCAGACATTGGTATGCTGATTGCGCCAACCGGAGATAACGTAGAGGTCGGCGCCGCGCGCGCGCTGGTAAAAAACCGTGCGCGACTGAACATCGAGAGCGATATCCACCGACTTTTCTTTCATCGCCTGGGAGATGCCGAGCTTTTCCAGCCCGAATGGCACCATCGAATCGGTCAGGATCTCGTAACCAAGCGAGCCATCTGCGGTCTTGAGTCCTTCGTCATAGAAGAAATTAAGTTCATGGGCGGTCATCACCGGCACTTGGTGCAGCACGTGATAACAGGTCGGAGCGATTCTCAATTTGCCATCGAGCATTCGTTTCTCACTTTCAGTTGATTCAATACAGAAAAAACACCACAGCCAAGATTGCGGCGGCGGCGAGGATACCACCAACTTCCAAGCTTGTGCGCAGCCAGCCGTCGGCGGGCAGGCTAATCCTACTACGAACACTGGACACTTTACCGACAGCGGGATTCAATTCACCATGCTGCTCGCGCAACAGCTCGATCGCCCGTTTGGCAACGTTGCGGTCGACCTGCACCTTGATACCGCCGGAGGGGTACCGGCCGCCCCCCGCCGGGACCGTCAGCCGTTCTTCCACCAGCGCGCACTCGATGCCCGCCGCTTCGAGCTGCTTCGCCAGACGATTCGCTTCCTCGCGGCTGCGTACCGTTGAAACGGTGACATAGCCCGCCTTTGCTCGATCCGTCGCATTTGCCATATTCCACTCGCTCGGCTATTTGCCGAAATATGTTCTATACTCTTCTAGATACTTTCGAAAGTTCGCCTGCACCTCTTCGATGGACAAGGGCAGGATTTTTTCCGCGTTGATTTCCTTGAAAGCCGGGTCGAGCCCCGACGCGTTGGTGCGCCCAGGCAGCCGCTGTTCCTTCGCTAACAGCTCGGCGACTTGCTCGGACAACAGAAAATCGATCAGCAATCTGGCTGAGTTGGGATGGGGCGGCTGTTTGGCAATTTGCACCGTCGCCGGTTGGACCACCAGCGGATCGGGATTTTTTATCCAATCTACCGGCGCGCCTTTTTTTTTGAACATCTCCGCGACATGGCCGCGGCCGATGTAAGCGGCGAACTCGCCGGCGGCGAGCAGCGCATTGCCGCGCGAAGATTGCTCGGGACGCGGGTCATGCTTGGCTAAGCCCTGCATAAATTGCCTGCCCTTTTCCGTGCCATAACGCTTCAACATGCCGGCATACCAGGTCACCTGTTCCTGCTCAATGGCCAAGCGGCCTTTGAACCGCGGGTGCAGCAGATCGAACCAGTCCTTGGGCCGTTCGCTCGGCGCCAGCAGTTTGGTGTTATAGACCAGCGTCAGCGGATTGTAATAGAGCGTCGTCCACAAACCGTTCTTTTCTTTGAACGCGGGCGCGAAATGTTTTGTCTCCGGCGACAGATAAGCGCCGGCAATGCCCTGCTCAATCAGCACTTGCGTGTGAAAGCCGCCGCCGAAGTTAAGCACATCGACAAAATATTTTTTGGCGCGGTACTCGGTCGCCAACCGCTGCAACATCTTGTCGCTATCGGCTTTGTATTGCTTTACTTTTAGAAACGGATACTTCGCCTCGAACATCTTCCAAATATGCTGCGCCGTATCCGTTCTCAAAGTGACGTAAGCCTCGATCTCGCCGCCCTCTTTCTTCGCCGCCTCGACGATCTTCGGGTCGGAGGCCTGGGCATGGCAGTCATTGACGGAGGAAACGAGCGACGCAAGCAAGGCGAAGAGCCAACGAAACTTCCAGTATCGCATTACCTCTCCTTCCCACTC
>DASSGE010000993.1:0-8813 GCA_035693605.1 Binatia bacterium | reverse complement strand
GTTTCTTTTGATCGCCATCGCCATCATGGCTTTTCTCGGCCAAGGAGTCGGTAATCTGATTATGGCGCTGATGCTGAGTCGTTGGGTGCAGTATTGCAGGGTGGTGCGCGGCGAAGTTTTGTCGTTGAAGGAGCGCGACTTCATCACCGCGGCCAAAGCGCTCGGCGCCAGAGACGCCTATGTGATTTTTCGTCATGTAATTCCCAATACGGTGGCGAGTGTCACGGTTATAGCAACCTTTGGCATGGCCATTGTCATTATCACCGAGGCGAGCCTGAGTTTTCTCGGCCTGGGCGTGCCGGTGCATATTCCGACCTGGGGTTCGATGCTCGCGGAGGGGCGGAGCTATATCAACCGGGCGCCTTGGTTAACGATCTTTCCCGGATTGGCGATTTTTATTACCGTGTTCGGGATCAATCTCTTGGGCGATGGGTTGCGCGATATTTTCGATCCCAAGCTGCGGCGACAGAGATAATAAGACAGAGGAGTGAGTTTATGCTGAAGAAACGATCGGCAATGAGTAGGCGACAGTTTTTAAAAGGGAGCGGCGCGATAGCCGCCGGGGCAGCACTGGGACCATACTTTTTGCGCACGGCGGATGGTGCGTCACGCGACCGGGTGACAATTTTTCATTCGAGCGTGGCTGATTCGATTCATCCTTACAACCATAGCTCCAGCCCGATCTATGGCAATTGGCAGCATGTCATCGAGCCGTTGGTCGAGTACGATGTCGGGCGCAAAGACTTCATCGGCGTGCTGGCCGAGTCGTGGCAATTCCAAGGCAATAAGTGGGTGTTCAAATTGCGCAAAGGCGTCAAATTTCACAATGGTGCGACTTTTACAGCGAAGGATGTGGCGTTTTCGATAGAAAAGATGCGCGACGAGAAAGGCGGCAGCTTGCAGGCGCCGAACTTCAAGGATGTCAGCGAGGTTCAGACGCCGGACGATTACACGGTGGTCTTCGTCACAAAACAACCGAACGCGGTGTTCCTCGACCGTTTAGATAATCGTTTCATGTTGAGCAAAGAGGCCGGCGATAAGCTGGGTGACAAGATTTTCGAGAACCTCGTCGGTACTGGACCCTACAAATTCGTCAGCTATCAGCGCGGCGGGAATCTGGTCTTTACCCGCAACGACGATTATTGGGGCGGCAAGGCGGCGATCAAAGAGGTTATCTTCAAGAAAGTCACCGAGGATGCCGCCCGGCTTGCCGCGTTGGAATCGGGTCAAGCTGATTTCATCAATAACGTGCCCGACCATGAAGTGGCGCGTTTGAAAAAGCATCCGCGGGTGCGCGTCGACCAGCTCGAAGGGCTGCGCATGTTTTTTCTGGCGTTCAACTTTGCATTCAAGCCCTGGGACAACAAACTGGTGCGCCAGGCCGCCAACTATAGCGTCGATGCGCCGGCGATCATTCGCAACATCTTCGACGGCATCGGTTATCCATGTAACGGACCGGTGGGCGCTAACGTCTTGGGCGCCGACCCGAAACATAAGCGCTATCCGTACGACCCGCAAAAATCAAAACAGTTGCTCGCTCAGGCCGGATATCCCAACGGCTGCGACATTCAGCTTTACTATTCCGCCGGTCGTTATCCCAAGGACCGAGAAGTGTGCCAAGTGGTGGCAGCGCAGATGGTCAAAGGCGGGTTTCGCGTCGAACTGATTTCCCAGGAGTGGGCATTGTTCTGGGACAAACAGGGAGTCAATGGCGGCCGGTTGCCGTTTTATTACATCGGCCGTGGCAGCTTGACTGACGCCGATACACTCTACGATCAATACTTTCGCACCGGCACGACCCGGCGCACCAACCACAGCAATGCCGGCTTCGACAAGCTGGTCGAGGAACAGCAGCGCACGCCGGACAACAAGAAACGAGTGCAGATTTTGCAGCAGGCGGGCAAATTCATCATGGACGAAGCGTTGTTCATACCGCTCTACAATCTCGCCGATATCTACGGCGTTGCGAAGAATCTCGAATGGAAAAAGCGCGCCGACGAAAAGGTTAAAGCCTGGGACATGAAAATTAAAGCGTAGGTTTGTGACAAACGTTTGTATCGATTATTGCTATGCGGGCCGGAGGTAATCATGAGCAGCGGAAAAATGAGTCGACGATCTTTTCTTAAAAGCGGCAGCGTCGCCGGGTTTAGCGCGCTTTTGGGCGGCTCCGTCGTCAAGCTTAGCTATGCTGCGTCGCGCGACCGTCTGACCGCGTTGAGCAGCATCGGTCTCGATACGCTGCATCCCTACGCCCATAGTTCGAGCCCGCAGTACGGCATCTGGAACAATATGATCGAGCCATTGGTGGAGGTCGATTACGGAAAAAAAACCTATTACGGCGTGCTCGCCGAATCTTGGGAATATCAAGGCAAGCGCTGGGTCATCAAGCTGCGCAAAAACGTGCGCTTCCACGATAGCAGCCCGTTCACGGCCAAAGACGTGGTCTATTCCATCAACCGGATGAAGAACGATAAGGAGAGTCTGCAAAAAGAAAATTTTCGCGACTTCGTCGAAGTCCAAGCGGCCGACGATTACACCGTAATCATTACCACCGAGCAACCGGTTGTTCTGATGCTCGACCGCCTGCAGAATCGGTTCATCCTCTCCAAGACCGGCATGGAAGCCCAAGGCACTCAGGCCGAGCTGAAACCAGTCGGCACGGGCCCGTATAAATTTCAGAGCTGGCAGCGCGACGGTAATCTGGTCATGGTGCGCAACGACGGCTACTGGGGCGCGAAACCATCGATTCGGGAAATCGTATTGCGCCGCGTGCGCGAGGACTCGGCAAGAGTCGCCGGGCTGCTCGCGGGTCAGGGCGATGTCACCAACAACGTGCCGGTGGAAGAGTTGTCGCGCTTCGACAATCATCCGCGCATCCGCGCTGAGAAAGTCGAAGGCGTGCGCATGTACTTCCTTGCCATGAACGTGACGCATAAGCCGTTTGATAACAAATTGGTCCGCCAGGCGATCAACTACGCCGTCGATCCGACGGTCATTATCAAACATATCTACGAGGGCAACGGTTATATTATGAACGGCCCGATGGGCTCCAATGTGATCGGCTTCGATCCGAAGATCAAACGCTATCCATTGGACATCAATAAGGCCAAGGAACTTTTAACCAAGGCGGGTTTCCCCAACGGCCTGGAGGTCAAGCTCTACTTTTCACCGGATCGTTATCCCAAGGCGAAAGAAGTCTGTCAGGTGATTGCCGACCAGCTGGCCAAGGTCGGCATCAAGGCGGAATTGGTCTCGCAAGAGTTCGTCATCTTCTGGGGTAAAGAAGGGGTGAACGGCGGTAAACTCGGCTTCTACTACGTCGGCCGGCCGGCGGCGGATGCGGACACGGTGTACGATCAGTATTTTCGCTCCGGCGTAAGCCCGCGCATTCAATACAAGAATCCGGAATTTGATAAACTCGTCGACGAAGAGCAAAAGACCGCGGATACGAAGAAGCGGCTGGCCATTCTGCATCAGCTTGGGCGCATTTTGATGGAAGACGTGCCGTTCTGTCCGCTGTACACCTTGGCGGAAATTTACGGCGTGGCGCGTAACATCAACTGGAAAGCCAGGCCCGATGAGAAACTGGTTTACGCGGAGATGAAGATTCGTTAGCGTCACGGGTCTATATCTCGAGGCAAGAGGAGTCGGTTATGAAACGAGATGCTGTCGAGTTCGATCGCCGCAAATTTCTCAAATTCGGTGCTCTGGCCAGCGCCGGCGCCTTGGCTAACTCGATCTGCCCAGGCTCAAGCTGGTCGGCTTCGCGGGAGCGCTTGACGATTCTCAGCAGTGTCGCTCTTGACAATCTGCATCCCTACGCATACAGCTCCGGACCGCAGTACGGTATCTGGTACAACATGATCGAGCCTTTGGTCGATGTCGATTTCGCCAAGCGCAGTTATTTCGGTGTGCTCGCCGAGTCCTGGGAGTTTCAGGGTAAAAAGTGGATCTTCAAACTGCGCAAGAATGTGCGTTTCCACGACGGCAGCCGGTTCACCGCGGCCGACGTGATTTACTCGTTCAACCGGGTGAAGAACGACAAGCAGAGTCTGCAAAAAGAAAACTTTCGCGATTTGATCGAGATGCAAGCGCTCGACGATCACACCATTGCCTTCGCCACGGAGGCACCCAATGCGGTGTTTCTCGACCGGCTCGAGAATCGCTTCATCATCAGCAAAAGCGCCACCGAAGCGCAGGGCGGCGAGCCCGGCGAACAGAAGCCGGTGGGCACAGGGCCCTACCGCTTCGTTAGCTGGCAGCGCGACGGCAATTTAGTCATGACCCGCCATGAAAACTATTGGGGCGCCAAGGCGGCGGTTAAAGAGATCGTCATTCGCCGCGTTCGCGAGGACGCTGGGCGTGTGGCCGGCTTACTGGCCGGGCAGGGTGATGTGATCAACAATGTGCCGGTGGAAGAGCTGTCGCGATTTGATAAGCATCCCAGGGTTAAATCGGAAAGGGTCGAAGGCCAGCGGATGTATTTTCTCGCCATGAACGTAACTCACAAACCCTTCGACAATAAATTGGTGCGACAAGCGATCAACTACGCCGTCGATCCAACGACGATCATCAAGCATATTTACGAAGGCAACGGTTATGTGATGAACGGGCCGATGGGCTCGAAGGTGATCGGCTTCGATCCTAAAATCAAACGCTACCCGGTGGATTTGAAAAAGGGTAAGGAACTCCTCGACAAGGCGGGATTTCCCAATGGCTTGGAAGTGAAACTCTACTTCTCGCCGGATCGCTATCCAAAAGCCAAGGAAGTCTGCCAAGTGATCGCCGACCAGCTCTCCAAGATAGGTATCAAGGTTGAACTGGTCTCACAGGAGTTCGCGGTCTTCTGGGGCAAAGAGTGGGTTAACGGCGGGAAGTCGCCTTTTTACTATGTCGGCCGGCCGGCCACCGACGCCGATACGGTCTACGACCAATACTATCGCTCGGGCGTGAGCCCGCGCATTCAATACAAGAACCCCGAGTTCGATAAAATTATCGACGAGGAGCAACGCACCGGCGATCCTAAGAAGCGTGTCGCTTTACTCCATCAAGCGGGGCGCATTTTGATGGAAGACGTTCCGTTTGTGCCGTTATACACATTGGCTGAGATTTACGGCACGGCGCGCAACGTCGGCTGGAACCCCAGGCCTGATGAGAAGATACTCGCCGGAACGATGAAGATCGTTTGATTGCTCGAGACCGGGCGGTTGTTGTCGGCGATGCTGGCGCCATTCACGACTTGCAGCTCGCAATCAGTAACGAAAAATACTCTACCATCCGACGAGAATGTTTGCCGTGCGCACAAAATTGCACGGCGATAACAACGATTCATAGAAAATTAAAGAAACCTTCGCAATAATCCTTGGCATGGCCGTTGCTGCTGGTTCCACCTATGACGACAGGACTTCTCAATGCGGTACCACCGGCGCCGGCCAGAGTGCGCTATGCGACGACATTGCGCTGTTTTGGCCAGTTTCTTGAAGGCATGGAGCTCAAGGCGCTGGAAGTCAAAACTCACAATGACGACTACATCCTGCAGGCGTGGAACAAGGGAACGTCAATGAATTTGGACTTGGAAAAGCATTTCACGCCGGAAGAGGTGTTGAAACTCGAGGCGGAGGGTCGCGCCAATCGCAAGCCGTTTACCGGCCCGCCCAATATGCTCAGTCTGCCACAAGTCCTGCGGCTCGCCGGTAACTATGTCGATCGCATGCATGGGCGGCTCGTACGGGTGTCGTGGCAAGACCAATCCGACAGAATCCAATCGATCACGGTGCAGTGGGAAGCGGGCCAGGCAGGGCGCGAGCCGCTTGAGTCACAGCTGGCTGTGATCGAAGAGCTGTGCATTCACATCTACAAGCAGCGCAAGAAAATCAACGTGGCTTCCGAACGGCAAGCGAACCGGCCGTTTGTCAGTGTCGGCAAGGTAAATAGTTAAACGAAGCTCACCAGCTCGAATCGATAAAAAAGGGCGGCCATTAGGCCGCCCTTTTTTATTGGCAAACGCGATTTAAGCTTGATACTTCACTTCGCCGCCGACCAAAGTCATCTCAACCTTGAGTTCGCGAATCTTCTCGGGCGCGACCGCGAACGGGTCCTCCGCCAGGACGGCGATGTCGGCGAGCTTGCCGACTTCGAGGGTACCTTTGTCGTTTTCTTCGAAGCCGACCCAGGATGCCGTGGTCGTGTGCATGGCGAAGGCTTCGGCGACGGTAATTTTTTCCTCGGGGATCCAGACTTCGCCCCAGCGCATTTTGCGCGACGCGGCGGTGGCGATGTCGCGTAGCGGATCCACCGGCCAGTAGCCCGGCGAGTCGGAACCGCCGGACATGATGACGCCGTTCTTCAGTAAAGTGTGGAATGGAAAGGCTTTAGTTAGACGGCGCTCGCCGACGCAATCGAGAATCGCATCGCCGATGTAATAGGCAAAGGCGATATTCGGCACGGCAACGATGCCCGAGCGCACCATGCGGCCAATCAGCTTCGGCGTAGCCAGCCAGTTGCCCATATGCTCGATGCGATGGCGATGATCCTTGCGCGGCGAATGCTCGATGGCGTTCTCATAGGCATCGAGCGCCATGTCGAAGGCTTTGTCGCCGATCGCATGCACGCAACAGCGCAGGCCGGCGTCATGACAAACCTGCACGGTGTGATTCAATTCATCCTGCTGGATGCGAATAATGCCGTGGTTATGCTCGTCGTTTTCATAGGGCTCGTGGAAACAGGCGTTGCGTCCGGTGATGCCGCCATCGATGCTCATTTTGACGCCGCCGATGCGCAGCCATTCGTTGCCGAAACCGGTGATTAGACCTAGATCGGTTAAGGCCTTGGTTTCGATCATCGATTCGATGACGCGCGGCAGGATGCTGACCCGGGCGTTCATCCGGCCTTCTTTATACAATTCCTGGTACGCGCGCACCGGTTCGGCGTAGCGAACGATGTCATGAACGGTGGTGACGCCGCGTTGAAGACATTGATCGAGCGCGAAGACGATGCCGTCCTTTAACTGCAAATAATTAAACTCCGGCGCGACTTTTCTGAGAATCAGCTGCGCCCGCTCATGCAGTTCGCCGGTGGGTTCGCCGGTCTGCGGATCATGCTTGATATGGCCGCCGGCGGGATCGGCTGTGTCGCGGGTAATTTTTGCCGCGGCGAGCGCCAATGTATTACCAATGGTGACATGGGCGCCGAAGGAGATCGACACCGGATGATCCGGTACGGCGCGGTCTAGGTCGTGCTTGTCGGGGAAACGATGATCGCTTATACGAAAATCCTGCATTGGACTGCCATGAGCGACTAGCCAAGAGCCCTTCGGCGCGCTCGTCGCAGCGTTGGCGAGGCGCTGCAAGATATCCGAGACCGAATTGACATCGACATAGAAGTCGCGGCAGTCGACCAGTTCCATTTCCGCCGTGCCCTTTTCCGAAAGGTGGACATGGGTGTCAGTGAGTCCCGGAATCGCTGTCCGCCCTTTTAGATCGATCATCTCGGTTTCCGGGCCGGCGAAGCGGCGAATGTCTTCTAATTTTCCGGTGGCGACGATGCGCGACCCTGAGCAGGCGAGCGCCTCGCAGGTCGAGGTTTCAGTTTGAAAGGTGCGGATCTTGCCATTGTAGAGAATCGTATTGGGATAAGGCATCGGTCGCGATTTCATGAAAATGACTCCTTGCTTAATTTGCTTGAAGCTGACAGCGGTTCTTTTCTTTGCCCGAACAGCCTGCGGATCAATTGTTCCCACTGGCCGTATTTAATTTCCAGCTCCTCAATGGAATATTTTTCATCGAGGTAGCTTTTTTTGAAGCGCTGATCCACCGTGCCGATATCGTCGCGCGGCGACCACAGACCGCCCTTCATAATCGCCTGCTGGCCGTCTTTGGAATGGATGAAATCGACAAGCAACATGGCGGCGTGCGGATTGGGAGCTTTTACCGAAATGCTCGAATAGCCGACATTGGTGACCACCGGCTCCAATGGTCGCCAATCGATGGGTGCATTGTTTTGCTTGTGCACGCTGACATTGGCGTCGAAAATGGTCGGTGACAATGGTATTTCACCGGTGACGACCAAGCCCGACAAAGCTGCCCCTTCACATCGTCAGGAAAAAAACGCGCCTCGGGTGAATAATATTCTTGGAGGATCCCGTCGCGCTTGAGTATTCCGATCGCCTCAGGCGTCGTTTCGATGACATCGGCCAGGCCCCGCCCCGATTTGGCTTCCTCCGTCACGCGCCGTAAAATATTTTTCGAATCATTGCGCCATTCGGCGACTTTTATGAATGGATACTTCTTTTCGAAGTCCTTAACGAAAGTACGAAACCAGGTGTGCGAGTTGTAGAAGGTGACCTGACCCTCGCGCCTGGCGCCTTCGACGAGAATCTTTTCGCGGTCGGCGCCCTGGTAGAGAGCGATCTGCGCAACCGTCGATGGCGCATTGGCGGCGATGCTCGTCGTGGCAATTAAAATCACAAAGATCGTAATACTGAATCGACTCAACATGGAGTGACCTGTTCGCAGAATAGGAGGCTGATGCTATGAGCCAAGCGCTACCATGTCAATAGCACTTTGCCGATGTGCGCTCGTGAAGACCCGCACGAAAATGCCGACCAGTCAAGCCAGGCGGAACGCTCGCGTCACTTCCTTCTGATGAACAACCGCTGCATGAGGCCATCCCATTCGGCGTATTTCTTTTCGGCTTCCTCGACGGAATACTTTTCGTCGATGTAGGATTTCTTGAATTTCTGCGCCAGAGATCCAACGTCTTCCCGTGGCGACCACAGTCCGCCTTTCATGATCATCTGCTGGCCTTCTTTGGAA
>DASSGE010000992.1:0-5794 GCA_035693605.1 Binatia bacterium | reverse complement strand
AGGATCACGTTTCATCGCCAAAGGACGCGGACGCGGCAGGTCAATGGAGATCATCTTTTTCACCCGCCCCGGCCGCGACCCAAAGACGAACACCCGGTCAGCTAGATAAATCGCTTCGTTGATTTGATGGGTGATGAACAGCACGGTCTTGCCGGACTCTTTCCAGATCCGCAGCAACTCAGCCTGCATGATCTCACGGGTTTGCGCGTCCAAGGCGGCAAAGGGCTCATCCATAATGAGAATCTTTGGATCAACGGTCAGGGCCCGCGCGAGATTGCAGCGTTGCTGCATACCGCCTGAGAGTTCATGGGGATAGTGCTCTTCGAAACCCTGCAAGCCGACCAATTTGATGAACCCGCGCGCCCGCTCGATCCCTTCGGCGTTGTCCAAGCCTTGGCATTCAAGACCGAACAGAACGTTCTTCAACACCGTGCGCCAAGGCATCAAGCAGGAGTCCTGAAACACCATGCCGCGGTCGATTCCCGGGCCGGTGACCACTTTGCCGTCGATGGTAATATGCCCCGCCGTCGGCTTGAGTAGACCGTCGCACAAATTGATGAACGTAGTCTTGCCGCAGCCGCTGGGTCCGACGATGGTGACGAACTCGCCCTCATTAACTTCAAGGTTGACTTGGTCCAAGGCCAAGAGTCTGCCGCCGGTTCTCGGCTGGTAATATTCATGCCGCAATCCTACTGCCTGTAGTTTTGTCTGTGCCACAATGCCTCCTAAAATAAATTGGCGTTTTGCTGCAATTTAACTCGTTGAAAGTCAACCGAGAGCCGGAACCGGCGCTTTGGTCGCATGACTGATTATCATTTTCTACCGTTTATTCAAGCAAAAACTTTGCTTCGTTGACAAGCCCTAGCGGATCGGATAGTTTCCGCTGCGTTGCATAAAATATTTTATGCAAAATTGATCTGATGAATTTTCCGCTCAATAAATCAAAACCCAAAACGCACGCCGTCGAAAATCTCTCAGCCCGCGTTTACAACCAAATTAAACAGCTGATCCTGTGCAACGAGATCATGCCGGGGCAAAAACTGCATCATCAACAACTCAGTGAGCGTCTCGGCGTCAGTCGCACTCCGGTTCGTGAAGCGTTAACCCGACTCGTGCAGGAAGGTTACGTTTCCTTTCTGCCGAATCGCGGTTTTACCTGCAAAGAAATTAGATTACAAGAGGCCGAAGAGCTTTACGAACTGCGCGAATCGCTCGAAGCCTTCGCCGTTGAAAAAGCGGTTGAGAAAATGACCGATCAGGCGCTTGCAGAGCTGCGCCAGCGAATGGAATCCTACGGACACGACGTCTACAACCGCTTTACCCGTGAACGTCTGGTCTACGACCAGGATGTTCACCTTCATATCGCGCAAATCGCCGGCAACGAAACCCTGAAAAACGCCCTGAGTCACGTCTTTGAGCGCATCGTGCTCAAACGCCGCACCGACGGCATTTACGACGCGGCGCGCGGGCTCACCGCGCATCAGGAACATGTCGAGTTATTGGACGCGATGGCGCGCCGCGATAGTAGGGCCGCCGTGGCCATTGTGCGCAGCCATATCCAGGCCGGCAAGAACAATGTGATTGCCGACCTGCGGCAGCGCCAGGCGATCCGCGAATTGCGACCCGCAGACTTAAACTAGAACCAGAAAAACACTAGGAGAAAGGGAGAAATATGGCAGCAGATTTAGTAATTAAAGGTGGCTGGGTGGTCACACCCGACGCAACATTTAAAGGCGGTGTGGCGATCAGCAAAGAGGTGATCGTCGCTATCGGCGCGGATGACTCGTTACCCGACGGTAAAGAGGTCATAGACGTCAAAGGAAAACATATTTTGCCGGGGTTGTTCGACGGTCATGTGCACTTCCGTGAACCCGGCATGACCCATAAAGAGGATTTCAACACCGGCTCCACGGCAGCCGTTTGCGGTGGCATCACCACCGTCGTGGACATGCCCAACACCGTACCACCGACGGCAGACGCCGAGCAAGTTAAGGTCAAAAAGGAGTTGGGCGAGGCCAAATCCTTGGTCGACTTCGGCATTACCGGCGTGGTCGTGCAGACCAACACCAAAGACATTTTGCCCATGGCCGCCGCGGGCGCCATCGGTTACAAGATCTTTTTTGGCGAAACCATCGGCAATCTGCCCTTCCCCGACGACGGCATGTGCATGGAAGCCTTCGACTACATTGCGCAATCGAAGTTGCCCTTGGGCATCCACGCCGAAAACCGCCAAATCATGGCCTACTGCACCAACAAACTTAAGACCGAAGGCAAGAACGATGCGCGCTACTGGGAAGCCTCCCGGCCGGACATCTGCGAAGCGGAATCGGTGCATCACGCGATTTTCTTTGCTGAAACCTTCGGGACCAAACTGCATGTCTTCCATATGAGCTCGAAGCAAGCGGCCTACATGGTGCGCGACGCCAAGGCGCGCGGCTTGAGAATCACCGCGGAAACCGGGCCGCATTACTTGCTGCGCGAACCCAATGACATGGACAACGTCGGTTCGTTGTTGAAGATGAACCCACCGGTCCGCACGAAAGATCACGCCGAAGTGCTCTGGCAGGGTCTGCGCGAAGGCTTCGTCGACACGCTGGCCACCGATCACTCGCCGCACACTTTAGACGAAAAAGGTTCCGATATTTATGGCAAACTCACCAAGCCGGCGATTTGGGATTGCATCTCTGGCTTCTGCGGCGTCGAGACCGGCGTGCCGTTGATATTGACCGAGGTCAACAAAGGCCGGCTGACGCTCAATCAATACGTCAAATGTGCGTCGGAAAACCCCGCCAAAGTTTGGCAGGTCTACCCGAAAAAAGGCGCCATCCGGCTGGGTTCCGACGGCGACATCACCGTCGTCGACATGGACAAGGAAGGCACCATTGATGTCAACAAGCTGCACAGCAAGAACAAACCTTCGCCTTGGCATGGTTGGAAAGTCAAAGGCATGCCTGTGCTGACAGTCGTTCGCGGTCATGTCCAGATGAGAGACGGCGAACCCTGCGGCAAAGCGATCGGCAAAGCCCTCAAGCCGCTCGTCTAAAGCGAAATAGAGATCACGAGACGGAGATGGAGACCGGACCTTCGGGGGCGGTCTCTATCTCGCAGTCTCAGTCTTCTCTCTCTCTTGAGGAACCAGATCCATGAAACGCACTGAACCATTCGACTACTACCGACCGGCGACGCTCCAAGAAGCGAGCCGGTTGCTGAAGGAAAACGGCCCCGGCGGCCGCTTTCTCGCTGGCGGAACCGATTTGGTCATCGCCATGAAAGAAAAAGGACTGGTACCCAGGTACATCGTCGACTTGAAGCGGTTGCCGGGGCTCAGCGGGATTCACGAGAATAGCGACGGCAGCATCGGCTTGGGTGCACTGACCACATTGCATGAGATTGAAACCTCAGCGCTGATAAAGAAGAAATATCCGTTTCTGGCGCAAAGCGCCGCCGAAGTAGGCTCCATACAGATCCGCAACCGCGCCACCATTGGCGGCAACATGGCCAACGCGTCGCCATCGGCCGACACCTCACCTGCACTCATGGCGCTCGATGCCACTGTGACGATCGCTAGTGCTGGCGGCGAAAGAAAAATTGCCGTCGAAGAATTCTTCAAAGGTCCGGGTCAGAATGCGATGAACCAGGACGAGATTTTGACGGAAGTCACGATTCCCCCAACCGGCGCGAACCTGGTCGGCGAATACATCAAATTCTCGCCGCGCGAGATGATGGACCTGGCTTACGTTGGCGTCGCGGTAGTTTATAATTTAGCGAACGATAAGAAGTGCACCGGGGTTCGCATCGTCCTCGGCGCCGTCGCACCGACACCGATTCGCGCCAAACGCGCAGAAGCGGCCTTGGAAGGCCAAGTTCTTAGCGAAGCCTTGGCTGAAAAAGTCGGCCACATCGCTGCTGAAGAAGCCAAACCGATCAGCGACGTGCGCTCAAGCGCAGATTATCGCCGTGCCATGGTCGGCACGATGACCAAACGAGCCCTGCTCAACGCCGCCATTGGGCCAGCCAAATCTTGGATCGATCGTCGTGATCGAAGATATTAGACCGTGATCTTGTTCGTCAACGTGATTCAACGGACACGAGCTACGCACACGATCACGAACACGAGGTTGTCATGAACAAAACAATTCAAATCACGCTCAACGGCAAATCCGTCAGCCGCGAAGTCCCAACCCATCGCCTTCTGCTCGATCTCCTGCGCGATGAGATTGGCATGACCGGCACCAAAGAGGGTTGCGGCACCGGCGATTGCGGCGCTTGCACCGTCTTCCTAAATGGCAAGCCGGTCAACTCCTGTCTGGTGCTTTCTGGCGAGCTTGACGGCGCCGATATTACAACCATCGAAGGATTGCGAATCGGACCAGAACTGCATCCGGTGCAACAAGCCTTCGTACAGGATGGTGGCGCCCAGTGCGGTTATTGCACGCCGGGGATGTTGATGATGTCAAAGGCGCTGCTCGACGAAAACCCAAATCCGACGGAAGAAGAGATTCGCTACGCCCTTTCCGGCAATCTCTGCCGCTGCACTGGTTACGCGAAAATCGTCCAAGCGGTTCAAGACGCGGCGGCGATGATCCGGCATCGCTAAGAAACGAGGTTCGAAAAATTTCAAGTCAAAACGTTGAACCATTCGAACGGTTGCCAAAATGAACTTACGAATCTGATCAATGGCTCGAACGATTTGAACGGCTTGAACAAATTTTAGGAGTTACAGAGATGTCCGAATTAACTGTCATCGGCAAACCGGTCACGCGCGTCGACGCCACCGAAAAGGTCACTGGGCAAATAGTCTATGGCTACGATCTAACCTTGCCGAACATGCTCTACGGTAAGACCCTGTTCAGCTCCAAGGCCCACGCCAAGATTAAGAAGATCGACACCGCTAAAGCCAGAGCGCTCCCTGGTGTCGTCGCGGTGGTTACCGGCGCTGATGCGCCATGGACCCATGGCGAAGCCGTCAAAGACAAGCCGTTCCTGGCGCAAGGCAAAGTGCGTTATATCGGCGAACCCGTGGCCGCGGTGGCCGCCGAGGACGAAGACATCGCGCAAGCGGCAGTGAAGCTCATCGAAGTCGAATATGAGGATCTGCCGGTTTACACCGATCCGGAAGAGGCCTGTAAACCCGGCTGTATGGAGATCCATGAAGACTACGACAACTACCGTAAGGCTAACTTTATGGTTCGCGGCGCGGCGCCCAACGTGGCGGAGCATTTCAAGCTGCGCACCGGCGATGTCGCCAAGGGATTTGCCGAATCCGATTTAGTACTCGACGAGAAGTATTTCGTGCCGATGATCCAACATGCCGCCATGGAGCCTCACTCGGCCCATGCGCAGTGGGATAAAAAATCCGGCCGGCTGACCATCTGGGTAGCCAATGATGCGCCCTTTCGCGCCCTGCACGAGATCTCCGAAGCGCTCGGAATGGACAAGGAAAAAATTCGCTTCATTAATCCAGCCCAGGGCGGCGGCTTCGGCTCCAAAGGCGGTCTGAAATGCGAACCGATCGCGGTCGCGTTGGCGTTCCAGACCGATGGCCGGCCAGTGCGCGTAAAGTTTAATCGCGAAGAGACCTTTATATCAACGCTGACGCGCCATGCAGCGACGGTCTATTCCAAAACCGGCGTCAAGAAAGACGGCACCCTGGTCGCGCGCGAGATGACCATCTACTGGGATGCCGGCGCCTACGCGGAGAAAAGCCCGACGGTTTGCATCCGCGGCAGCCTGCCGGCGCCGGGGCCCTATAGAATTCCCCATGTCAAAGTCGACGGTTACGCGGTTTATACCA
>DASSGE010000991.1:0-5225 GCA_035693605.1 Binatia bacterium | reverse complement strand
TGAGGAGCAGTCCCACGGATCCGTAGGTGAAGATCGGCATGGAGAAAATCCCAATGTTGATCATTGGGCTGGCCACGCTTTTTTCATGCTTGAGAAAAAACCAGAACACGGCAAGAAAGACTGCGCCGAGAAGGATTTCCTGACCCCGGCCCAGCGCCTGGGCAACTTTCTGATCGAACAGCAGAGTGGCGATCACCGTCAGCACAAGGAACAAGACGGCGCCGCGATAGTCGATCTCGCGGGAACCGGCCGGCGGCGCCGGCGCGCCGCGGCTGTTGATGAAACATAACGCCACACCAACCAACCCCGGAACGAAGAGCAGAAAAAATATCCCGCGCCAATGCATCCAATCGATAATTAAGCCGCCGATGGGAGGTCCGAGGAAAAAGCCCAGCTGATGCGACATGGCCATGAGCCCCTGAGCTTTGCCCTCGGACCCCGTCGGCATCGCTTTGAAAGCTAGCGTACGCCCGGACGATTGAATCATTGCGCCGCCGACGCCCTGCAAAAAGCGAAATAATATGAGCTGCACGACGTTCTGCGAGAAACCGCAGAGCAGCGAGCCCAAAGCCATCATCGCCATGCCGATGCCGTAGGTTTTGTGATGACCGTGGAGATCGCCCAAACGTCCGCAGATCACGCCGAGGCCGATGCCGGCCATCTGGTACACGATCAGCGCCCAAGATATCCCCAGCATGTCGGTATTGAGCGCGCTCGCCAGCGTCGGCACCGAGATGACAAACACCCGGGTGGAAATACCGGCGATGGTCACGCCCAGGACAGAATTGATCAGTACCAGGCGGCGAACGGCGTCGCGATCTTGCGTCGATTGCGGTGAGGTCACAGGTCAGATGTGCACAGGCGATGCGGGTTTATCCCAACGGTTAAACCACACCGCCGCAGGGTTGCTAACCGGCGATTACAACACGAAAGAATGAGACCGACGCGGCAGAAGAGACCGGCGTGAGCGACGTTAGCAATTCTCGATTAACCATTGCCATTATATTTACTGCGGCTTGAACGTGTCGCGAAATAGCGTGACGTACTTGTCGAAATCATCGATGGCGTGAGGTTCGAACGGCAAGAGCTTATAGGGCTTTAAGTACGGCGCGGTGACGTCCGGTCTTGTGGGTATGCGCCGGCTGGCGCGGATCGTCTCCATGCCGCCGCGCGACAAGAGAAAATCAAAAAACAGCGCCGAGGTATAGATGCTGTTGCCGGTACTGGTGATCGCCGCGCCGACTTTGGAAATCGGAATCACGCCGTCCAACACCGACCACTCCACCGGCGCCCCGGTCGCCTTGGCACGTTCCACCGTGTGCACTTGCAACTCGGAGGCGATGGGAAACTCGCCCGCCGCCATCAACTGGCCGATCAGTGAATGGCCTTTGCGCCACTGCAGCTGCTGCGCCGCCAGCTGCTTCATGTAGTTGGCCGCCGCCTCTTTGCCGTCGCGCTTCTCGAGATAATTGAGCGAGATCACGTACCAGTTGTAGGGTTCGTTATCCATCGCGATGCTGCCCTTCCACTTGGGGTTAAGCAGGTCTTTGTAGCTCCGCGGCGCCTGATCCTTGGTTACCTGTTTAGTATTATAACCGGGCACCCACGCCGAGGTGTACAAACCGGTCCAAAAGCCGCGCGGATCCTTGGTCTCGGCGGGATAAACGGAACTCTCGACCGCTTCATAGCGCAGCAACATTTTGCGTTTGATCATCAGCGACAATTCCAACTCCGGCAAGGTAACGATGTCGGCTTTGAAGGCATTGGCGCGGGATTCGGCGAGAATCCGTTCGAGCAACTTTTCACTGGACGAGCGGAAGTGGTTGATTTTAATGTTGGGATGCTGCTCGTTAAATTTTTTGCTCAGCGCCAGAGCGTCTTCCGCGGTCGTGCTCGAATACCAAACCAGCCCGTTCTCTTTCTTCGCGCCCTCGGCCAAACGGGTCTGCCGCTCAGCGGCGGGAAGTTTCCCCAACGCCGTCAGCGTCGACTCGCGGTTCTGCGCTTGCACCGATGTCGCCATCAACAGCAGCGAAACGATTCCCGTAATCATCAATTTCGATGTCATGATCCAACTCCAATCCATATTATGCCCGCTGTGCGATCCCCTCGCCCATTACCGGCAGAGGACTGAGTGAGGGATTGCTTTGAGAGTGCAAGTTTTCTAACGGCTTTTGGAATTTGAGTCAATCACCGACACGCCATCAATCTTGATTTCCCCCGGTGTGTCTCATATCGTGACCGCACATTGACGGAGGATTTCTCTTCATGCTCATCGAATACAAAGGTAAACGGCCCAACGTTTCTCCGACGGCGTTCATCGCGCCGACCGCAGTCTTGATCGGCGACGTCACCGTCGGTGACGACTCAAGTATCTGGTGGGGCGCGGTGTTGCGCGCCGACCTGGGCGGCTTTCCGATCGTCATCGGCGCCCGCACCAGCATCCAAGACAACTGCGTGATCCACTCGGGCGAGATGGCCACCCTGGTCGGCGACGACTGCACCGTTGGCCATGGCGCGATCATGGAGGGCTGCGACATCAAACGCGGTGCGATTATCGGCATGAACTGCACGGTTTTGGAAAACACTGAGATCGGTGAGGGCTCCTTGATCGCCGCCGGCGCCGTTGTCGTGCCTCACACCAAGATTCCGCCCCATGTGCTCGCCGCCGGCACACCGGCCAAAGTAAAGAAGGAAATCGAGGGCGAAGCACGCAAATGGATCGAAATGGGAGCGACGACCTATGTTGGACTGTCCAAGAGCTATCTCGGCGGCGATTACAAGATCATCGACTGAATTCACAAGCGGTGATCGCGTACGCGCTCGGGGGAGAAATGCCGACGGGCAAATCTTTGTAATCGGGAGTGAATATCATGCGGATTATTTTGATCGGACAAGCGGCGTTTGCCGAAAAGAGCCTGGAAAAATTGGTCAGCAACGGCCATGAAATCGCCGCCGTCTACTGTCCTCTCGATCCGCCGAGCGGCAAGTCCGATCCGGTGAAGCAAAAAGCTATCGCCCTCGGCGTTCCGGTGCGCCAGCATAAGAGCTTGAAAGCTCCGGAGGTGCGCGACGAATTTATCGCGTATAACGCCGATCTTGCAGTTTTAGCCTTCGTCACCCAGATCGTGCCGCCGCAAGTCTTCAGCGTGCCGAAGCTGGGGAGCATCTGCTTTCATCCATCGATCCTACCTAAGTACCGCGGCGCCAGCGCTATAAACTGGGCGATCATCAAAGGCGAGAGCATCACGGGGCTGACAATTTTTTGGGTCGATCAAGGCATCGACACCGGGCCGATCCTCTTGCAAAAAACGGTCGCCATCGAACCGGATGACACCACCGGCTCGGTGTACTTTAACAAGATCTTTCCCCTGGGAGTTGAAGCCATCGGCGAAGCCGTCGAGTTGATCAAAACCGGCAACCCGCCGCGCATTGTTCAGGACGAATCGAAAGCGAATTACGACCCGATCTGCAGAGATGAACACGCCCAGATCGACTGGAGCAAACCGGCGCAAGAAGTGTATAACTTGATCCGCGGCTGCGACCCCCAACCCGGCGCGCACACGAGTTATAAAGGGAAGATGGTGCGCATTTTCGATACGCGGCTGCAAATAGGAAACAACTCAGCACCGGCGGGACAAGTGACCGATATCGGCGCCGAAGAATTCACCGTAGCCTTGAATGGCGGCACGCTAACAGTAAAGAAAGCCCGCGGCGACGGCGCCAAATTCAGCGGTGGAGAATTCGCCAAGGACGTGGGTTTGAAGGCTGGCGAACGGTTGGGTAGTGGTTCAGTTTGAGCCGAGCGGACATATTCAGCCTGTGAAAGATTTCTCGCTTCGCTCGAAATGACAGCAGAATAGCCGCTTTGTCATCTCGAACGAAGTGAGAGATCTCGATATCACTGAACCACTACGAACGGTTGATTTAGCGGAAAACATTTCACGCCAAGCAGGCAAAGGCCCTACATGAGATTGTCAGTACTCGATCAATCGACGGCGGCCCAGGGCAGATCGCAGGACAATGCCATCCGCGAGACGCTCGAGCTTGCGCGCCATTGCGACGCTCTGGGTTATCATCGCTACTGGGTGTCAGAGCATCATAACTCCGGCAACATCGTCGGCACGGCGCCGGAGATACTCATGGCGGCGATCGCCGCGACCACGCCCCGCATTCGGATCGGCAGCGCGGGTGTCATGCTGCCGCACTACTCGGCGCTGAAAGTCGCCGAGCAGTTCCGTGTGCTGGAAGCCATCGCGCCTGGCCGCATCGATCTCGGCATCGGCCGCGCTCCCGGATCGGATCAACTAACGTCCTACGCCCTCAATCCGAATCCGCAGAACGTCCACGACCAATTCCCCCGGCAGGTACAGGAACTGCAACACTGGGTGTCCGGTAAGCCTCTGCCCGAAGGCCATCCCTTTCAAAAAATCGCCGCTCAGCCGACCGGACCGACAACCCCTGAGATGTGGATCCTCGGCAGCTCCGATTACGGCGCGCAACTCGCCGCCTATTTTGGCCTGCCCTACGCCTTCGCCTATTTCTTCAGCGACGGCTTTGGTGTCGAGCAAGCGTTGGATTTATATCGCAAGAACTATCGCCCGAGCGAAAACAATCCCAAGCCGATATGCACGATTTGCGTCTGGGCATTGGCCGCCGACAGCGAAGAAGAAGCGATGTTCGAATTCAAGTCGCGCGAACGCGCCATGATCGACCGCAAACTAGGGATTCGCCAGCCATTGATGCCGCCGGCGGAAGCGACCCGGGCATATTCATCCGCCGAGCTGGCGATGGCCGAGAAGTTACACCGTAAAGCAATCGTCGGATCTGCCAAGCAGGTCACCACGAGGCTGAAAGAACTCGCTACAAGTCTTGACCTCGACGAGCTGGTCGTAGTCACCTGGACCTACGATCCGGCACCGCGCCATCGCTCCTACGAACTGCTGGCGAAAACTTTTAATTTGGGAAAAACAAGCTCTCAATCGGCATAACCGATATTTGCTGTACGTCAATGAGCAAAGTCGTGCGGCTGTGTTCGGACTGTCGGCGGAGAGCACGCATTTAAAACCTGCGCCGCGGTGCAAGATGGGTTTCTTCGCATCTGATGGCTCGAGAAATGGCGCAAACTTTTCAGTTACCAACTGCGCATTCGAATGGACATCCGAAATCATAACTGAAGGTCCGCAGGTACTTCATACCAGCTTTCTGGCCTTGCCGAACCGGCT
>DASSGE010000990.1:0-5656 GCA_035693605.1 Binatia bacterium | reverse complement strand
CGGATCAATCCATCCAATCGAGTGACTTACTGGCGCGTATTCATCCTGAGGACCAAGCGCAAGTCATCGCCGACGTAGCGCGCGCGCACGAGGATAACGCGCCGTACGAAGGCGAGTTTCGCATCGAAGTTGGCGGCGAGGAGCGCTGGATATTCGCGAAAGGTGGGACGGTCAACGTACCTGCCGGCCGTAACGGGCGCCGGATGGGTGTCTGGTTGGACGTCACCGAACGCAAAAGGATGGAAGTTGAATTGCGCGAGAGCGAGGAAAATTTTCGTCGCCTGGTGGAAACCACGGCGGCGGTTATTTGGCAAGCCGATGTGGAGAGTTGGAGATTTACCTATGTCACTCCACAGGCGGTCAGGCTGCTCGGTTATCCGCTTGAACAATGGTACGAGAAAGATTTTTGGATCTCTCATATCCACCCCGATGATCGCGAGCGAGCGATCGACACCTGTATGACGAGAAGCCGGATCGCCGAAGATTTTGATTTCGAATATCGTATGATCAGATCGTCGGGAGAGGTCGTTTGGGTCCACGACATTGTCAATTGTCAGCATAACGCTGACGGCCCATTCCAGCTTCGCGGTCTTATGCTCGACATCACCGAGCGCAAACGAAACGAGCAGGCGATCCGCGAGAGCGAGGAACGTTTTCGCGTTGTGGCTAACGCTGCGCCGGTCATGATCTGGATGTCCGACCCCGACAAGCGCTGCACCTTTTTCAATAAAGGTTGGCTCGATTTCACCGGCCGGACACTAGAGCAGGAACTCGGCAACGGTTGGACCGAGGGCGTCAATTCGGAAGACCTCGATCGCTGTCTCACCCTCTACAGGAATTCCTTCGACGCGCGGCGCGAGTATTCGATGGAATACCGCCTGAGGAGAAGTGACGGAGAGTATTGCTGGGTGCTTGGCCATGGCGTGCCGCGCTTCGACGCGGACGGAACTTTTCTCGGCTACATCGGTACGGCCACCGATCTCAGTGAGATCAAGCGCGGCGATGAAAGATTTCGGCTGGCTGTCGAGGCTTCATCCAACGCAACCGTCATGGTAAATGCTCAGGGACAAATCGTGCTCGTCAACCAGCAGAGCGAGATCCTGTTTGGTTACTCACGCGAGGAACTGATCGGGCAGTCGGTGGAGATTCTCATACCGGAACGTTTTCGCGACATCCACCAGACTCATCGCGCGGGTTTCGCCGCCGCGCCGCAGGCGCGGATGCTCGGTCCGGGGCGGGATCTGTGCGCGCGGCGCAAAGACGGCAGCGAGGTTTTGGTTGAAATCGGGCTGACGCCGATTTACAGCCAGGAAGGACTTCTTGTGCTGACGTCGATCGTCGATATCAGCGCGCGCAGGCAAGCCGAGGAGGCGTTGGAAAAGGAACGCGCCTTTTTGCGCCAGGTCATCGACATCGACCCAAACTTTATTTTTGCCAAGGACCGCCAAGGGCGCTTTACACTGGTAAATCAGGCGGTCGCCGATGCTTACGGCACGACGGTAGAAGGGCTGATCGGCAAAACCGACGCGGATTTCAATCCAAACCTCGATGAAGTCGAGTACTTCCATTCCATGGACCTCGAAGTGATCGATAGTTTACAGGAGCGCTTCATCGCCGAAGAACATTTAACCGACGCACATGGACGAACACGTTGGCTGCAGACCGTCAAACGCCCGATAATTGATAAAACGGGTGTCGCGAATCAGGTCTTGGGATTATCGACAGACATTACGATGCGCAAAACGGTGGAAGCCGAGCTGCGCCAACAGCGTGATGAATTGGCTCACGTTTCCCGTGTCTCGCTCATGGGCGAGCTAGCCGCCTCATTGGCACATGAACTGAATCAGCCGCTCACGGCGATCTTGAGCAACGCTCAGGCGGCGCAACGATTTCTCACGAACAATCTTGATGAGGTGCGGGAAATTCTCAACGACATCGTCGAGGATGACAATCGGGCTAGCGAAATCATTCGCAAAATCCGCGCGCTTGTGCGCAAGGAGGAACTCACGTTAGCGTGTTTGGATCTGACGGCAATTGTTCGTGACGTCGTGTCGTTGGTTCATAGCGATGCGATCTTGCGCAACGTCAAACTAGATTATCAAGCCAGCGATGCCGTTCCAGCGATTCGTGGCGATCGTATACAGCTGCAACAGGTCATGCTGAATCTGTTCCTCAACGCGTTTGACGCGATGAAAGAATGCGCCATCGACGAGCGGCAGCTGACGGTGCGCGTTAAGCCGGGCGCGACCGGCATGGTCGAGGTTTCAGTGTGCGATCACGGTTCGGGTTTGACCAGCGAGGCGCTCGACACGATCTTTCAACCGTTTTTCACTACCAAGCGAGACGGTTTGGGAATGGGATTGTCGATCAGTCGAGCGATCGTTGAACGCCATGGCGGCCGCTTGTGGGCCGAGAACAATCAGGACCGCGGCGCAACGTTCTACGTCCTGTTGCCGGAAATCGCCCCGGCGGAGCAATTCTCCGAACATCCCCAATGACGGTCTTTTTGGTCGACGACGATAGTTCGGTGCGCAGAGCACTGGCGCGTCTGATTCGCGCCGCCGGCTATAAAGTCGAGGCGTTCGCTTCGGCCCAACAGTTTTTCCAGTCCAAGCCTGAAACCGCAGGAGTCGCCTGTCTCGTGCTCGACGTGCGCATGCCGGGCCTCAATGGCTTGGAGCTTCAAGAGGCTTTGCAAGCGGCGAACGTCGCCATTCCAATCATTTTCATTACCGGGCATGGCGATATCCCGATGAGCGTTCAGGCCATGAAAGCCGGTGCGGTCGATTTTCTGCCCAAGCCGGTGCGCGAAGAAGCTCTGTTGCCGGCCATCGAGCAGGCGCTGGCGCGGGCGGCGCGGCAGTGCACCGAGGCCGCCGAGCTCGTGGACATCCAGCGGCGCTGGGAGTCGCTCACGCCGCGCGAGCGCGAAGTCATGGAGCTGGTGGTCACCGGTATGTTGAACAAGCAAATCGCCTACGAACTCGGCACGGTCGAGAAAACCATAAAAGTCCATCGCTCGCGGGTAATGGAAAAGATGGAAGTGAATTCGTTGGCGGAGCTGGTCAGGCTCGCAGAGAAACTCGGTCGCCCCGCGCAACAACGCTGATCCTGTTTTATTCGTGGCAGTTGTCGTCTACCGGCGCGCAAAGAGCTTCGGCTGCTGCCGTCTATCGATAAATCCTGCATATTGTTGAACTGGTGACGGCTTGTCCACGCCGTGGGCGCGTGTTGGACCAAGGTCCAATATACAGCCATTCCGCTCTCCGATAGATTTATTGCCAGCGTAAGCCATTGAGGACGCCTCGTCTTCAGTGATGTGGCGCAAATAAGAATTAATGAGCAACAGCCGTCCATTGATTGCGATTGTCGATGATGACGGGTCGGTCCGTCGAGCTTTGAAAAGACTCGTCCGATCACTCGGCATGAATGCGGAAACTTTCGCATCGGGGCGGGAGTTTTTGGACTGCATCGATGCCGTGCCTTCGTTTCATGCCGACTGCGCTATTCTCGATGTGCAAATGCCGGGAATGAACGGGCTGGAAGTCCAGGAGCGGCTGGCGCACTGCGGCAGGCCGCTTCCGGTGATCTTTATCACCGCGCATGACGAAGTCGGCGTACGCGAGCGGGCGTTGGCTTGCGGGGCGGTGGCTTTTTTGCGCAAACCTTTCGACGACGAGTTGCTGATCGAAACGTTGCGCGCGGCGCTGACGAGCCAATCCCAGAGTGGAGTAAAACCCTAGAGCGGGCGGCCGGCAGCGGCACCAGCAATGAGTCCGGCTCGGCAGTCCAGCAAAGCGCGAATCGGTGCCAGGTTGAATGAGCAATCGATGACCACTATCGGTGAACGAGTAAGACTAAAGGGGCATGGGACAAGTTATCACAAGAGTGGTTTCGTATTAATTTGGTTATGCTGCTGGCTCTAATGGAAAGCATCGTGAACGCGGTAAGCGGATAACAATTTATAAAAATAACGAAAGGGAGAAAAGGTCGAGATGAATAAAAAATTTCCGGCAAAATGTTTGACGGTTTTATTCGTGGCCGCACTCGGGATTGCACCCATGAGTGCGCGGTCGCAGGATAAGCCCGCTAACAATCTAGAAATCGTCCACGAGAAACTTAAGGCGGACAAAAAGTTGATCGTTTCCAAGTATATGGAGCTGACCGAATCGGAAGCGAAAAGCTTTTGGCCGGTGTACGAGGATTACCAAAAAGATTTGCACAAATTCCACGAGCGGCTGGGCGCGCTGTTGAAGAGCTATGCGGCGGACTATCGCGGCAAGTCGCTCACCGACGAAAAGGCCAAGAAGCTGCTCGACGAGTGGATCGCCCTCGAACAGGACGAAGTTAAGCAACGCAGCGCCTTTATTCCTAAGGTGACCAAAGCCTTGCCGGCAAAGAAAGCCGCGCGCTATCTGCAGATCGAAAACGAGTACCGCATGCTGCTTAGATACGATCTGGCCGCCACCGTACCGTTGGCCCAGTAGCGCGGACTGGGGGAAGACGCGTATTCAGTGTGACTTTTACATTTCAAGTTGATGACAGGAGCACAGAATGAGAGCAAATAACCAAAAATCAACAATGCCCGGCTTGATGCTCGGGCTGATATTGGTGCTGTTTATTTTTCATGTTTTGAGTCCGGCTGCGGCGCAGGCGGCGAGCGCAAGCGAGATCGACCGTGACGCTCGGGCGTCATTGGCAAAACTGTATAACAATTATCCCGGCGCCAAGGCTTTGGCTGACAAGGCGGTAGGCGTGCTGGTCTTCCCGAGCATCGTCAAGGGCGGATTCATCTTTGCCGGACAGTTCGGTGACGGCGCTTTACGCAAAGGCGGCAAGACCGTCGCCTATTACCGTTCGCTGGCGGTGTCGTATGGATTTCAAGCCGGCGTTCAAGCCTATGGCTATGTGCTGTTTTTCATGGACGATGCCTCGCTGCAATATCTCAACGCCAGCGAGGGCTTTGAGTTGGGGGTCGGTCCCAGTCTGGTCGTCCTGGATGAAGGGTTTGGCAAGAATTTGTCGACTACCACCCTGCAAAGAGGCGTTTATGCGTTTATCTTCGACCAAAAGGGACTGATGGGCGGCATGGGCATACAGGGAACCAAGATTACTAAAATCAATCCGTAGGCATAGACTCGGCCAAAGGCTGGTTCAAGCCGTTCAAAAAGTTCAAGCCGTTAACGAAGACTAGAGGAGAGAAACGATGAGGATAGATTTAATAAACAAAATAACGCTCGTTGCAGTGGCGATTATGATGATGGGTCTGCCAGCGCTTGGTTCGGCGGCGCAGGACAAGCCGGCTGACAACATGCAGATCCTGCGTGAGAAAATAAAAGCGGATAAGAAGCTGGTTGTGGCCACGGCTATGGAATTGACCGAATCCGAGGCCAAGAACTTCTGGCCAATCTATGACGAGTACCAAAAAGAATTGCAGAAAATTAATCGCCGCATGGTCAACGTCCTCGACGGCTACGCCGCCGATTTCAAGAGTAAGTCCCTTACCGACGACAAGGCGAAAAAACTCATCGATGAAGCCAACGCGATCGACCAGGCGGAGGTCAACCTCAAGAGCACTTTTGCGCCCAAACTCGCCAAGGCGCTGCCGACCATCAAAGTCGCGCGTTACCTGCAGATCGAGAACAAGATTCGCGCC
>DASSGE010000989.1:0-2654 GCA_035693605.1 Binatia bacterium | reverse complement strand
GTTGCTGGCCCTGCGATTATCGTTAGCGCGGCAACCAACGCAAGCCCAAACGTCGAAACATTTTCAATATACTTCATGATCGAATTTCCCCCGCTCTCGATATTGTTTCTTAGCGACAGTCCATATCGCTGTCCGGTTCGCATCCGCATGAAATCACGAAAAGCTCTTGCGCGCGCCGTATGGACTTCCCCGTCGCCAACGCCTCCGACTGTCTAGCGCAGAGATTCCCGTGTCGCCCGCACCACGGCTGCAATCACCAGGAACAAGCGCAACGACAAGATGAAGGCGTACAAACCCATGCGGCCCGAATCGCGAGCGATAGGCTAACCCAAGAAGCAATCAGGTGCAGCGCGGCGACCCATGGCATCACTATTTCAGCGCGATCTTCATGCCCGCGGGCCCGACGCTTAATTGCGTGCCTGACTCTTGACCTTCGTTTTTCAGGATCACAATCGTCACGCCACGGTCGTTTTTCATCGACATGGCGCTGGTGCCGCCGGCAATGGCGAAGGTCGCCTGGGTCGCCGCGTAGGTGCCATTCAGATCCGCCGGGCTGCGCAGATCGTAAACTTTACCGGCGCCGGTATAACTCGAGATGCCGATGTCCACCAAGCTCATGCCGGAGATCGAAAACGGAAAACTTTTACCCTGAAAATTCAGAACGCCCTCGCCCGAACTGCCGCCGACTCCCAAGGCCACAGTTTTCAAGGTCAACGTGACCAGTCCCGACGGCACTCTTTCGTCGGGCTTCTTGTAATCCGGATAGGTTTCGACCCAATTGAAAAGCTGCGCTTCGGCGCGATCACGAATCTGCCAGCCGCGGCTCTCGATTTCTTTTCTCGCCCGCGGGCTCAGCGTGCCGGTAAGCCAGAATTGTTTTTCCTTGACCCCCGGTAATTCGTTAACCAGCTGATTACCTGCCGTCATGATTTGCGCCATCGGTTCGGTCCAAACGACATAGTCTGCGGGGAAATTTACGACCAGCGCGCCGTTGACAGCCCGGCTCACGGCGAACTGACCAAGAGGGATGAATCTCTCCAGCGGCGACACCGACTTGTTGAAGCCGGCATACATCTGCGCCTGACGCTGGCGAAATAGTGCGATAGTCGGGTTCACGCTCGACAACGACAACCGGACCAAGGCGCCACGGTCGGCCACGCCGTCCATCTCGCCCATGGCGTGGACCAGCAGGGTCTGCTCGCGTGGCGAGAAAATAGAGTTGTTGATAAATGCGTCGGCAACTTCCGGATGGACACCCATGTTGGCTAGCTTCTCGGCGTTCATCTTGCGCAGTTCCACGGGCGGTGTGTTTTGAAACACCTGGTTGAGCAGTTTGTTGGTGCCAATCACGGTCATCGCCACACCCGCGCCCCCAGGGACGGCCGCCATGGCCGCCGACCATGTGAGCGAACCGGCATAGCCGGCCCATGAGATCTTGTTCAACATGTCTTGCAGGTTTTGGTTGTCGGAATAAACATCGACGTCGAACTGATAGGCGTACTGCCTTTTGGTCGTCGAGAAACCGATCAAGTCTTTGACCTTCGATTCTTCGGATTGGCTGCGTTGCGCGCCAAACATACTTTCGCCAGCCCGGCTAAAAGCCGCGCCTAAGCCTTGCACCGCGCCGCTGATAGTCTTCACCGGGCTGGTGATCAGACTCAGCGCGCTGTTCATGGCATCCAGTCCGCCTTCTTTAATGGAATTGACGTACTCTCTGCTGCCCTGGACCTTCTCCATAACGACCATCGCATTGATCTCGCCGATCCGCTTTCGCAGAACGGCGGTGGAGACCGCTGTGAAGGTACCGAACTTGGAGTCGATCTGATAAATATTTAAATAACCGTCGTTTGTAACTCGCTCCTGAACTCGATGATTCGGTCCGGATAAGAGTTCAGGCGGCAATATCTTCGAAGCGCTGAGCACTGGCGCGGTCTCATAGCGCTGCTGCGCAAACGCCGGCAGTACAGCTGCCAGAAGCGCCAGCATGATAACGGCGTAAACGCCGCTGCGTAACGGCTTGCGATCAACCTGCGACTGTCGTGTTATGTTTCTCATGGTCATCCTCATTTCTTTTTTTCACTTAGCTAATTTGAACATCCTTCGTCTTTGACTGGTCGTGCTCACAGCGTATGAATTTTTACACTCACCTCAGGGCATGCTCCCCCGCGGTACTCTTTGACCAAATGAGTGCGTGCCTATGATTCAATGGCGTGCGCAAATAAAACGGCGGCTCGCTGCGCATCTAAACAAGAAGTAACGATTTTTGCTCAATTTATCGAGCTATTTCTATCGGAGATCTACGAAAGAATATATTGGACCTTGGTCCAATAGAAGCGGTGTCGTCACTATCGTGCGTGGCAAAGCCGAGAAATCTCTTCTTACGCTGTCGCTGAAAAGACGAGATCCCGGCGCGGCGATAATCGATGCTGACGAAGTAACTTGAAGCGCTATTGCTCGTCCCCCTGAAAAGAGATTCCATTAAGTTTAACTTGCTGCAGATTGTCGATAAGTCTGTAGGTGCCACCGGGATAACGAGGAGCACGCAAATCGACGAAGACCTTTAGCGTCGACCCTTCACGCGTGGCTTCCGCTTTGGCGATGTTGATCGGCTTGGGATTGAAATACCTTGCCTCGATCTCTCGCGTTTTGGGTAC
>DASSGE010000988.1:0-2888 GCA_035693605.1 Binatia bacterium | reverse complement strand
GTTGCGCCTTTGCGGGAGAATGATCCGAAGGCCGATTGGAGGGATTTATGGCGATTCATGTCGTGAATGAAAAAGAAGTTGACGAGGTCAAGAGCGGGCGCGGTTTTACCAAGTGGCTGCATGTCTCACCCGGCGGCGCGGGGCCGGAGATGATGATTCGCCATTGGGGACCAGACACCGATATCCCCGTGCATAGCCATCCCTATCACGAAATGTTCTATGTCCTCGAAGGCGAGATCGAGATCGACGGCAAGACATATTCCGCCGGCTCGTGCATCTATATCGAAAAAAACACGCCCTACGGACCGACGCGAGCGCCCAAGGGCGGCAAGGTGTTGCGCTACGCTGAAGCAGGCATCGGCAAATAGCATGGAAGCCTTTATCGACGCCGACGGGCTCAAGACGTTCTACGTCAAGGCGGGCAGCGGTTTCCCGGTGGTGCTGTTTCACGGCGCCGCGCCCGGGGCTTCGGCTCAGGTGAATTGGCAATTGAACATCGAACCTTTGGCCGCCGCCGGTTTCACTGTTTATGCCTACGACCAAGCGGGTTACGGCCGCAGCGACAATCCCGCCGATCTGTCCATCGAGTATCGCGTCACCCACGCCAAAGCCTTTGTCGATGCCTTGAAGCTCGATCGCTATCACGTCGTCGGCAACTCCGTCGGCGGTTACATCGCCGCCCGGCTCGCTCTTGAAGATCCTCGCGTCGGCAAGTTCGTCACCACCACCAGCGGCACCTTGGCGCCGAAGGGTTCGGCTGAGTCGCAAGCGCTGGGTCAGAAACACTCTGAAGAATTACGCGAATATGTTCCAAGTCTGGAAAATATGCGCGCACTCACCCTCGGCACGCTGCACCGCAAAGATCTGGTGACCGAAGAATTGGTGCGGGCGCGCTTCGAGATGAGCATCGGCAAGAATCAAGAAGCGGCGCAAGCCAGAAAAGGCGTCAAGCCGCCGCGCCCGCTGACCGATGAATTGCCCAAGCTCAAGACCAAGACGCTGCTTCTATGGGGCAACCAGGATCGCGGCGTGTCGGTGGAGCGCGGCCTGTTGCTGTTTCAACTGATTCCCAACGCCGAGTTTCACCTATTCGATCAGTGCGCCCACTGGGTGCAGTGGGACCAGGCCGAGCGCTTCAATACTTTGGTCAGCGACTTTCTCAAAGCAGATCGGTGCTAAAACTGCGAAAGCGAGGCGCCTACGGCTAGCGATCCGAACTTCTTCGCGATTCTGGATAAGGCCCAAGCCCAACAGGCGGCCTTGGCGCGGCTCAAGAAAAGTTTTCCCCAAGCATCGGTTGGTCTAAGTGAACCGCCCGGGTGCGAGCGTGACTTTGGCTGGGTGTTTGTGGTTATATCGTCGCCCAGAAATGCCGACGCCGAGGCTCCGGCGATTCCGGCGATGGTAATCGTCAATAAATTTTCCGAGCAGGTGGTGGCGAGCTCGATTGATTATAATATGGAACAGTTCGTGCGCCGCTACCAGGAATTGGTCAACGCCAATCAGGCGGGTCACGGGTTATGCAACGGGCCAATGAGATTTCCCTGGCCTTGGCGCCGCAAATCGGAAAAGTCGGTGGCCGAGTTAGCCAAAGAGGCGGGCTTTTACGAGCTGCGCGGACGGGAGGATGCCAGATGAAATGTTCTACTTTGATGTTGGCGGCGATCATGCTGTTGCTCCTATTAGTTCACAAGGCTCCGGCGCAGGAGCGCAAAATCGAGCGGCTGCGCATTGGCGGCGGCTCGGCATCGACGACGCAGATGTCGCTCTGGTTCGCCAAGGAAGGCAATTTTTTCGACAAGCATGGCCTCAACGTCGAGGCGATCAGCATACCTGGCAGCTCGCTGGCGCTCCAGGCTATGCTTTCCGGGGAACTGCCGATCATCCAGCTAGGCGGCGCCGCCTCGATCCAGGCTAACCTCGCCGGCGCCGATACGGTGATTATCGCGACCATCGTCAAGAAATTTCTCTTCTGGGTTTACGCGGTGCCGGGCATCAACCGGATGGAAGACCTCAAAGGCAAGACCTTCGGCGTCACCCGCTTCGGCACGCTTTCGGATCTCGCCTCGCGCATCGCTCTGCGCGCCCACGGCGTCGAGCCGGATCGAGACGTGACCATGGTTCAAACCGGCGGTCCGGCGGAGGGGCTGTCGGCGATGGCTGCGGGGAAGATCACTGCCGCTTCCCTGACACCGCCGGGGACACTGCAGGCGCGCAAACTGAAATTCAAACTGCTGTTCGACATGACCAAACTGGACGCCGAGTATCATATCAACGGCGCGCTGACGACGCGGAAGTTTCTGCGCAGCAACGAGGACACGGTTCGGCGTTTTCTCCGAGCGTATATCGAAGGAGCGGTCCGCGCCCAGAAGGACAAGAACTTCGCATTTAAAGTCATGGGCAAATATTTCCGCACTGACGACAAAGAGATTTTGGAAGAAAGCTACGACACGACGATACGATCCAATTTCGCAATTCCACCTTATCCGTCGATTCCCGGCATTGCGAGCTTGATCCAAGAGCTCGAGAAACAGAATCCCAAGGCCAAAGGCGCCAAACCGGAGGAGTTCGCCGACGGCCGGCTGGTGCGCGAGATCGAGCAATCCGGATTTCTGAAAACCCTCGGACAATAAACGTTCAAATCGTTCAAAAAGTTCAAATCGCTCAAGCCACCACCTTCATCCTCCCCCGCGTCGCGGGGAAGGACCAGAGGCGGGGGATTGAACGGAGCACGGCCATAACGGAACGAAGTGATTGAACGGTTTGAACGAGTTTAATTATAGGGCCTCGAAATTGGTGGAATCTAAGAAACCATGACTCACTACGCTAAAAAACTCACAAGACTCTCAAGTGCCTATGCCAGCGCTGAAGCCGAAGTGGTCACAGCG
>DASSGE010000987.1:0-11435 GCA_035693605.1 Binatia bacterium | reverse complement strand
TTGCCCTGCTCGATAATCGCTCCGCCACGCAAATAGACGATCATGTCGGCATCCCGCACAGTCGAAATGCGATGCGATATGAGTAGCGTCGTGCGGCCGCGCATGAATTGTTTAAGTTCGCGCAGAATCTCTTCTTCGGTTTCAACATCGACGCTAGAAAACGCGTCGTCGAGAATCAGAATCCGCGGATTTTTGATCAGCGCCCGGGCCAGCGCAGTCCGCTGCTTTTGTCCGCCCGACAGGCGCACGCCGCGCTCGCCGATAATCGTATCAAAGCCGGCGCCGAATGATTCGATCGTCGGCAGCAATCGGGCGATTCGCGAAGCCTCTTCGACGCGTGCCAGCGCGCCGTCTTCGACGCCGAGCAGGATATTCTCGCGCACCGATCCGGAGAACAGAAAGATATCCTGGGAAACATAGCCGATGGCGTTGCCCAGGCGATGCAAGGGTAGTTGGCGAATGTCGATGCCGTCGATGAAGATCGACCGCTCCGGCGGTTCATAAAGCCGTAGCATAAGATTGACCAGTGTGCTCTTACCCGCCCCGGTCTCGCCGATAATGCCGCAGATCGAGCCCGCAGGAATTTGCAGATTTACGTTGTGCAATTGCGCCGTTGGGCCGATACCATAGGAAAAAGTCAGATCGCGCAGTTCGATGGCGCCACGCACCGGCGCTGCCGATTCGGAATCGGCAACGGCAACATAGCGCGCTCCGATCGGCATATCTAAAACTTCGGCAATACGACTGAGCGCGGCGGTGCCGCGCTGATATTGATTGGCGGTGTAACCGATGGCCATGAGCGGCCAGGTCAGCATCGCTAGATATCCGTTGAAAGCGACGTATTCCCCCAACGTCATGCTTCCCGCCAACACTTGGCGTCCGCCCAGCCAGAGAACGATGGCCGCAGCGATGCCGGCATGAACCTGCATGAGCGGCCAAAAAATCCCCCACAGGGTGGCCAGCCACAGAGTCTTGCGCTGGTATCCGGAGCTAATCCGATCGAAGCCGCGTGTCTGATTCTCCTCTTGGGCGTAGGCCTGAACGACACGGATGCCGGAAAAATTTTCCAGTGTGTAGGCGCTCATCTGGCTCAGTTGATCCTGGGCATCGCGCGAGTAGCGGAAAATATGCCGGCCGAAGTAGCGCACGACGACGGGAATCAACGGCATCGCCATCATCGACCATAGGGTCAGCCAAGGGTCAATCGCGATCATCAAAGTTAAACTGAACAAAATCACAACGATCGCATCGACGATGGCCAGCGAGCCGAACCCCATGAGCTCGCGCACGGCATGGATATCGTTGGTCATGCGCGACATAAGGTCGCCGATCTTGTGGTGTTGAAAATAACTGAGCGGCAGCTTCTGCAGATGGGCAAACACCACGTCGCGCAGGTCGGCCTCGCAACGGCGCGAAAAGCCGTGAATGTTAATACGCCAACAGAAGCGAAAGAAGCCCTGCAGCGAAGCCGCGCCGAGAATCAGCAGCGGGTAAGCGACGAGCGAGGTGCTGCCGTCCTTGGCATGCAACGCCGTATCGATGCCGCCTTTGATCAGCCAGGGCAGGGCTATGCCGGCGAGATCGGTGGCGATCAGAGAAATAACGCCAAGAAGGAGCAGTCGGCGGTAGCGGTCAACGAGAAACTTGACCCGATGATAATAGTGAAGAATCTCTCTATCCTTTGATTCGCGATCTGCGCGCGCCAACGATGAACCGATCGACCCGGCGGCGCAGGTTACCAACCAGGCGATGGGTGATAATCAATCGCCATCGGAGCGTCGTGCGCTTCGCGTCCTTGAACGAGAGTGGGGTTGCAAGAGTTCGCTTGAATCTCCAGCGCGACAGTTTTTAACCTCTCGTAATGCCCTGCTGGCGATGAATCTCCGCCCACTCACCGTCCATCAACTTTTCCATGACGGTGATCAGCGACGCGAACGGGACGCGAATCTGCTGCATATTGTCCCGGTCGCGAATCGTCACTTTGTCGTCGGCGGCGGACCTTTCATCGCCGACGGACTGCACATCGACAGTCACACAAAACGGCGTGCCGACCTCATCTTGGCGGCGGTAGAGTCTCCCGATCGACGCCGTGTCATCGTAAACCGAGTGCCAACGCTTGCGCAAATCAGCACACAGTTTGTGCGCAATCTCGACGATACGCGGGTTTTTTTTCAACAGTGGCAGGACGGCGATTTTAATCGGCGCAAGCTCGGGATGAAAGTTCAGCACCACGCGCTTCTCGCCTTTCACTTCGTCCTCGCGATAGGCATCGACGAGAAAAGCCAAAGTGCCGCGGTCGGCGCCGGCCGACGGCTCTATGACAAAGGGAACCACCTTCTGCTTGCTCTCTTCGTCAAAGTATTCCAGCGTTTTACCGCTGAACTGAGCATGCTGCTTCAAATCGTAGTCGGTTCGGTTGGCGACCCCTTCCAGTTCACTCCAACCCATCGGAAATAGATACTCGATATCGGCCGTGCGCTTAGCGTAATGTGCCAGCTCATCTGTCTCATGCTCGCGCAGCCGCAGATTTTCTTTACGGATGCCGTATTTCGGATACCAGGCGAAGCGCTCGTCAAGCCAGCGCTGGTGCCAATCTTCGTCCGTGCCGGGCATGACGAAGAATTCGATCTCCATCTGCTCGAATTCTCGAGTGCGGAATGTAAAATTACCGGGCGTGATCTCGTTACGGAACGCCTTGCCGATCTGGGCGATACCAAAGGGTAGTTTCAAGCGCATTGACTGCTGGACATTTTCGAAATTGACGAAAATACCCTGGGCGGTCTCCGGCCGCAGGTAAGCGATCGCGGCATCGTCCTCCACTGGCCCCATAAAGGTCTTGAACATCAAATTGAACATCCGCGCGTCGGTGAGTTGACACAGGTCATGCTGGCCCGGTTGTTTGGATGACTTCTGCGGACAGCGCGCATCCTCGAGCTTGTCCGCGCGAAAGCGTCCCTTGCACACCTTGCAATCGACCATCGGATCGGTGAAGTGGTCCAAGTGACCGCTCGCCTTCCAAACTCGCGGATGCATTAGAATCGACGCATCGAGCCCCACCATATCGCCGCGGTTCTGCACGCAGTCGCGCCACCAGGCGCGCTTGACATTGTTCTTAAGCTCTACTCCCAGCGGTCCATAGTCCCAGCAAGAACCAGTGCCGCCATAAATCTCGCTCGATTGAAAAATAAACCCGCGCCGCTTGCACAGCGACACAATTTTATCCATTTCGACCATTGATTGAAGGTTCCTATACGACTCAGAAGTCTCAACAATGTAAAGGATAGGCCGGGGAGAGTCAAAACTAAGAAACTTTGAGCAAAGCACGCAAAGCCACAATGACCCATCGAGAGTGCGTTGACGCAGCCACAGCAGCCGGATAAATGCACGCAAACAGGTTGGAACGATTGCTAAACGGTCAGGAGGCGCTCGAGGCCATAGCCCGTGCACGGATGGCAGATTCATCCACGGCGCGTTGCAACAAGACCTCCAACGATGGTCTCGGCTCAGCCACCACGAGTATTTGATAGGAAAACAGCGTGGGTAACATTCGCAGAAACAGTTTATTCAACGCGAGCAAAAAATGACCAAGAAATCCATGTCCTAGCACAACGGGATACGGCGCCGGGATACCTCGACAAGTAGATACTTGGAAACCATGTTGTTCGAACAGGTGACCGATGGACGCGAAAGTGAATAGCCGTTTATGAGTAAGATCGAGAATGCCGCGCTTGCCGTAATTGAATTGCCCAAGCAGCAACATCAATCTGATCACGATAAAGCCAACATTGGGGGTGGTAACGATTACTTTTGTCCGGGTGCAAGACTTCATACTTTCGCGCAAGCGATCCAGAAATGTTTCGGGTGACATCAAGTGCTCTATGACGTCGAGCAGCAGTACATTTTCATAGTCCGAAAATTTGAGCTCTGGTGGTCCGGCATTCAAGTCATGCTGGACAAAGCGGTTCAAGACGATATTTCCTGGCAGTGGGAACACGTCCACTCCCGTGCACACACAGCCGCGATCCCGCTGCAGCAACTCGCACAGGTAACCTCCAGCGCAACCCAGATCCAGAACTTTGGAACCTGCCGGCACGAGGTCAAGAACAGCGCTGTGCGAGCTGTCGTAACCCAGCTTAGGCTCGTAGTACGCGTTGGCACTATGCTCCGGCTCGCAATCGAATTTGCTGTCATAAAAAATGCACAGCTCATGGGCCCGTGATCTGAGAGTTGTTTTGGCGACATCCCAGGCGTACTTAATGCCGTTAACGTGGCAAATTTCATCGCCGTAATACGTCGGAATGGGTATCTCGTGAATGCGCATCCGCGCTTTGATCAGTTGAATGATGATCTCAGTATCAAAATGAAAATCATTGGTGTTGCGGTCGAACGGTAGTTTTTTAAGCGCGGCCACCGAGTAAATCCGATAGCCAGAATGAAATTCACTCAAGTTCGTGCGCAACAAACGGTTTTGAAACGACGTAAGGATTTTGTTGCCGATGAATTTGTAGAGCGGCATCCCGCCCTTGCGCGCGGCCCCTTGGCTGAGCATCCGCGACCCGAATACCGCGTCGGCTTCCCCCTGCTGGAGCGGCGTCAAAAGCTCTGGAAGCACCTCCGGCGCGTACTGGCCGTCGCCGTGGAGCAACGCCACGAAATCGAAGTCGTTCTGGATCGCGTAGTGATAACCGATCTTCTGGTTGCCGCCATAGCCTTGATTGACGGGATTGAAAAGGACATGCAACGGAAACGGCGAAGCGCCCGTCCGTTGAATCTTGTGACCGACTTCGAAAGTGCGGTCGCGCGAAGAATCGTCGATGGCAAGAATCTCGACCTCGTATTTGTTGGCCAAACCGACTGGAATACGTGCAAGAACACTTTCAATGGTGCGCTCGGCATTATAGGCAACCACAAAAATCAGCACGCGATGCTTTTTATGATCGTTCACAACCTAAACCCGTCATTCGGCAAAATTCACCGGATCGAACTTGGTTATTCAGTCGACAAGCTAGCTGCAAATGATAGTCGATTTTTCGCCCAATGCGAAGATTTTTTTGTTAAGCGGCGGATTTCCAACGACTAAACAAGAAGGATCGAACCAGTCGGCGTAATCGTAGGACGTTCTAGCTCGGTGCCGGACGCATCTGGCCAGCGCCCGGCTTCTAACGGCTTTCCGGTCAAATGCCCAGCACATCAGACATGCCGAATAGACCGACATTCTGACCGGCCAACCACTGCGCCGCGCGGATCGCGCCGTGGGCGAAGGTGTCGCGGCTGTGGGCGCGGTGGATGAACTCTAAGCGTTCGCCAATACCGCCGAAGATCACGGTATGCTCGCCGACGATGTCGCCGGCGCGGACCGACAACAGCGCGATTTCTTTTTTGCCGCGCGCGCCGACCATGCCTTTGCGGCCGTTGATACCGACTTTGTCGAGATCGCGGTCGAGCGCGCCGGCGACCGAGCGGCCGAGCGCCAGCGCGGTGCCGCTCGGCGCGTCTTTCTTGAAACGGTGGTGCGCTTCGACGATCTCGACATCGTACTCGTCGCCAAGCATCTTGGCGGCTTTACTCAAGAGAGAAACCAACACGTTGACACCCAGGCTTGTGTTTGCCGACAGCAGCGTCGGTGTCCGCCGCGCCAGTCGTTTGATGGCGCTTAACTGCTTGGCATCGAAGCCGGTGGTCGCGATGACGATTGGGATGCGCTGCTTTGCCGCTTCTTTTAGATAGCCTAACGATGCTTCGGGACTGGTGAAATCGATGATGACCGTGTTCGGCTTAAGCGCAGCTATGATCTGGTCGCTGACCGAGATCCCGATGTTTCCGACACCGGAGAGCTCGCCAGCGTCTCGGCCGACCCGCGCACCCCCTGGTCGATCGACCGCGGCGACGACTTTGACGGCAGCCGACTGCTGCGCCGCACGGATGACCGCGCCGCCCATGCGCCCGCCGGCGCCGCAGACGATGATTCCCAGCGCCATCTAATTTTGCAGCAGGCTAAAATTGCTTAAGGCGGTTTTGAGTTTTGGTAAATTACCCTCGGCCATTGCCGTCATAGGCAAACGCAATTCGCCGGTACACTTGCCCATCAACGCCAGCGCGGTTTTCACCGGAATCGGATTGGTCTCGATAAACAGACTGCGAATCAGCGGGATCAGTTGAAATTGCAATTCGCGGGCATCGTCCCATTTGCCCGCCAGACAGGACTCCGTAAGTTGCGCGGTTTGTTTCGGCGCGACGTTGGCCACTGTAGAGATGACGCCTTTGCCGCCCAATGCCATTATCGAGTAAATCAAGGAATCTTCGCCGGAGTAAACCGCCAGACGATCGCCGCACAAGCGGATCACATCGATAGCTTGGTCGACCGAACCGGTGGCTTCTTTAACACCCGCGACATTCTTGATTTCGCTAAGCCGCGCCAGCGTTTCCGGCTCGATTTTCGAGCCGGTGCGGCCGGGAATGTTGTAAACAATCAATGGAATACCGACTTCCGAAGCGACTTTCTTGTAGTGCTGATAAATCCCTTCCTGGGTTGGTCGATTGTAATAAGGCGAGATCATCAGTGCGCCGTCGGCGCCGGACCTTTCGGCCTCTTTGGTTAAGCGAACCGCTTCGTCAGTGGAATTCGATCCGGTGCCGGCGATGACAGGAACGCGTTTGTTGACCGCCTTGATGACCGTGCGAATCACTTCGTCATGCTCGGCATGGCTTAAGGTCGCCGACTCGCCGGTGGTGCCGCAGGGCACAATCCCGTTGGTGCCGTTTTGCAGATGAAAATCGACCAGCGCTTCGAGACTCGGCCAATCGACTTGACCGTTCTTAAACGGCGTCACCAAAGCAACCATTGAACCGCTAAACATAGCAACTGCTCCTAATCGAATTTAACCGTACCGTGAAAGACTTCCGTCGCCCCGCCAGTCATGTAGACACGATTGTCGGCGCGCCACTCGATGACCAGATCACCGCCTTTGAGATGCACTGTAACTTTGCGTTCGGTGCGACCCGTGATGACACCGGCGACGCCGACGGCGCAGGCGCCGGTGCCGCAAGCCCAGGTCTCACCCGCGCCGCGCTCCCATACGCGCATGCGCACCTCCGACGGAGTAATAATTTTAATGAACTCGGTATTTACCCGTTTGGGGAAAAATGCATGATGCTCGAAGTCCGGGCCGATCTTTGCCAGATCCAGGGAATCGATGTCATCGAGATAAATCACCGAGTGAGGATTGCCCATCGACACGCAGGTGATCTGATAAGTCTCGCCCTGCACGGTGAGCGGACGGTTTTTGATTTCGCCGTCGGCGTCGACGGGAATCCTACGCCCTTCGAGAATCGGTTCGCCCATGTCGACTTCCACCAGATCGCCGACGATCTTCGGCCGGATGATACCCGCCAAAGTTTCGACTTCGAGAGCGCGCTTCTGAGTGATGCCATGATCGTAGACATATTTGGCGAAACAGCGGATGCCGTTGCCGCACATCTCCACCTGGCTACCGTCGGCGTTATAGATCTCCATCTTGAAATCGGCGACCGTGGACGGATGCACCGTCAAAAGCTGATCCGCACCGATGCCAAAACGACGATCGCAAAGCCGCTTGGCCACGGCTTCGAGATTGTCGACGTCATTCTTTAAACAATCGAGAAAGACGAAGTCATTTCCCGCCCCATGCATCTTGGTAAACTGCAGCTCCATAACTTTGAACCTTGGACGATTGGAAATGTGAACGGCTTATTGCAACGCCGCCGGAATCACCTCGCCGTTGATCAGGTCGTCGAAGCTCTCGCGCTTGCGCACGACGTAATATTGATCGCCATCGACCAGCACCTCCGGCGGTTTAGGATGCGAATTATAATTCGACGCCATGGTAAAACCGTAGGCGCCGGCGCTCATCACCGCCAGTAAATCACCGCGCTTGGGCCTGGCGATGTCGCGATCCTTAGCAAAGAAATCGCCGCTCTCGCAGATCGGCCCAACGATATCGGCATTGATAATTTGGGCCTTGGTCTCGAGCACCGGCCGGATCGCTTGATAGGAACCGTAAAGCGCCGGCCGGATCAGATCGTTCATGCCGCCGTCGACGATGACGAACTTCTTCGTATCAGTCTCTTTGATGTACTGCACTTCGGTCAGCAGAATGCCGGCGTTGCCGACAATCACCCGGCCCGGCTCAAGGATTAGCGTCACATCTAACCCCTCCAAGCCTCTGATAATCGCCTTGGCATAATCGTCCGGCAACGGCGGCTCCTCGTCGTTGTAATTAATGCCCAAGCCGCCGCCGAGATCGAGATAGCGGATCTGTGCACCTTCTTTTCTCATCTCGCCGAGCAGCACGCGGTCGAGATACTCGCGTACCTTGGCGAGCGCATCGACGAACGGTGTCAGCGACGTCAACTGCGAGCCGATGTGGCAGTCGACACCGACTACTTCCAAGTTCTTGAGCGACACGGCCTTTTTGTAAATTTCAATCGAGCGTTTGATGTCGACCCCGAACTTGGCCTTCTTCATTCCAGTCGAAATGTAGGGGTGGGTCTGGGGATCGACGTCGGGATTGACGCGCAGACTGATCGGCGCTTTCTTGCCGATGCCGGCGGCGATCTCGTTCAATGCCGTCAACTCTTCTTCCGATTCAACGTTGAAAATTAAAATCCCGGAGTTGAGGGCGTACTCGATTTCAGCTTTCTTTTTGCCGACGCCGGAGAAAACAATCCGCTTGGGATCGGCGCCGACTTTCAAAGCGCGAAACAGTTCGCCGCCGGAGACGATATCGAAACCGCTGCCCTGCTTGGCGAAAGCGCGCAACAGCGCCAGATTTGAATTGGCTTTCACCGAGAAGCAAACAATATGCGGCACCTTGGCGAAGGCTTGATCGAAGACACTGTAATGGCGCTGCAATGTCGCCAGGCTATAAACGTAAGCCGGTGTGCCGACTTCTTGAGCGATACGCTTGAGCGGCACTTTTTCCGCGAACATTTCACCGTTGCGATATTCAAAATAATTCATCCCCTGATCCCTTTAGCGTTTTATTTCCACTTCATTGGACGGCCCGCTTAACGAGCCGTCGAACAACTGCGATGCGACGCGATAGCGATAGATCGCATTGGCACGAACCTCACGGTCGTCGAAACGATACTGTTTCAAACGGACGAATTTCTCTCGGTCCTCGACATTGACCGTGGTCAGCTCTCTGTATGGAACCGGGCAATCGAGGCAGCTCGGGGAAATTTCCTTGCGAAAAATAACGAAGCTGGCTAAATCCTTGAGCTCGCTGCCGTCGACATATTCCGTCGGCCGATTCCAGGTGAGCGCTACGCCGTCGGCGTTCGACCTCGCGGCTAGATTGGTGATCAGTTTCGGCGTCGCCAGCTCGGGCGCGCGCGGATCCCCTTTTCGGCCACAGCCGTTTCCCGCGACGATCAACATCACTGCCAGCAACCAGGCGTATTTCATCTAAACTCCCAGTTCTTTCAGCCGGCGCAGCACATTGCTTCGCGACGTGCCGCCCAAAGCACGACGGCGATCGACTACCGAGACGGCGGAAAGATAGTTATAGATGTCTTTTTCGATGTTATTGGAAAACCTTCGCAACTCCGTGAGCGATAACTCTTCGATGCGCTTGCCGAGCGAAATTCCCAGACGTACGATCCTGCCCGAGACCTCGTGGGCTTGGCGGAACGGCATGCCGCGCTCGACGAGATAGTCGGCCAAGTCGGTCGCGTTGAGATAGCCATCTTGGGCCGCGGCCAACATGCGCTCGCGCTGAACTTTCAGCCCCCGGACAATCTCACCCATGATTTTCAAGCTCGCATTCACAGTGTCGGCGCTGTCGAACAATGGCACCTTATCTTCTTGTAGATCGCGATTATAGGCAAGCGGTAATCCCTTCATAATGGTCAAGAGCGCCAACAGATGGCCGAATACGCGCCCGGACTTGCCGCGGATCAACTCGGGAACATCGGGATTTTTTTTCTGTGGCATCATCGAGCTGCCGGTACAATAACCGTCGGGCAGCTCGACGAAAGCGAACTCTTGGCTCGACCAGAGAACCAATTCTTCGGCCATCCGACTCAGATGCGTGAATAGAATCGACGAAACCGAGAGAAACTCCAATAGGAAATCGCGATCGCTCACCGCATCGATGCTGTTTTTGGAGATCCGCGGGAAGCCCAAGAGCTTGGCCACGTAGGCTCTGTCGATCGGAAACGTCGTGCCGGCGATGGCGCCGGAGCCCAGCGGCAAAACATTGATGCGTTCCAAACAGCCGAGGTAGCGCTCGCGATCGCGAGCGAACATATCGTGATATGCCAGCAAATGATGCGACAGCAACACCGGCTGCGCCCGCTGCAAGTGGGTATAACCGGGCATGATCACATCGAGATGTTTCTTGGCGGCCGTGGCGAGTTCCCGTTGCAGGGTTTCCAGGTTAACCAGTATCGCCGCCACCTGATCGCGCAAATACAGCCGCATATCCAGAGCGACCTGATCGTTGCGGCTGCGCGCCGTGTGCAGCTTGCCGCCGACGGCACCGATCTTCTCGGTCAACCGGCGCTCGATATTCATGTGAATATCTTCATCGGCCGGCGAAAACTCGAACTTGCCGCCCTCGATCTCGCGCTCGATCGCCGCCAAACCGCGGACAATTTTGTGCGCGTCCCGCAACGGAATGATGCGTTGTTTGCCGAGCATCTTGGCATGGGCGATGCTGCCCATGATGTCGTGGTGGTATAAACGTGAATCGATCGCGATCGACGCGGTAAATGCCTCCACGGAATCAGCGGTGCCGCCACTAAACCGGCCGCCCCAGAGTTTTTTGTTGGACTTCTTCAAGTGTCCGTACGTCACGTCGCCCAATGAATAATTGAAAATGGAGAATGGATAATTGTCGGATCCGAAATTATCCATTCTCCATTATCCATTTTCAATTTATTTTGCCTTGGCAAGTTTCCGTAACCGTAAACGAAGTGCATTCAAACGAATAAACCCTTCGGCGTCCGCCTGGCGGTAAACCTGATCGGCCTCAAATGTCGCGACGTTGGAATCATAAAGCGAGGCGTCAGACTTGCGGCCGACGACCATGATGTTGCCCTTGTATAACTTAACCCGTACCCGGCCGGTCACGTTGGCTTGCGCGGCGTCGATGGTTTTCTGCAGCACCTCGCGCTCCGGCGCAAACCAATAACCGTAGTAGATCATCTCGGCGTAGCGTGGTATCAGCGAGTCGCGCAAGCGCAGCACCTCGCGGTCCATGGTAATGGATTCCAAGCCGCGGTGCGCCGCATGGAGAATTGTCCCACCGGGCGTTTCATAGACACCCCTTGACTTCATGCCGACATAGCGGTTCTCGACCACGTCGACGCGCCCGATACCGTGTTTGGCGCCAATATCATTCAAATGCGCCAACAAATTTGCCGGAGAGAACGTCTTTCCGTTGAGCGCCACC
>DASSGE010000986.1:0-9399 GCA_035693605.1 Binatia bacterium | reverse complement strand
TCAAACAGCATGCCAATCTGTTTCTCCTGTGCGTGAGCAATTTCAGTTGCACCATCGATGCCTTCACCCAATCCCTCCTGGCATCCGAAATGGGTTCCAAGCCCTATCTGATTCTCGAAATCGATGCCCACACCGCCGATGCCGGCGTGCAAACCCGTTTAGAAGCGTTCCTCGACATCGTGAGAAACTTTCGTGCCGGTCAGACTGGCCGCACCGATCGATTTACTCCGGCTCACCTCATCGCCGGCGGGCAACTCGTTCGTTCCAACGGTGAGCAAGTGGCGCTCACCAACCCGCGGGTCAAGCTCTATTTCCCGAACTTTTCGCAGTACCACTCGGAAGCCCTGGCGATGTCGGTCGGCTGGCTCGGCCTGCACGCGGGTGCGGTGACGCCGCTTGACCGCCGCCACCTCGGCAGAGGTTTGCAATACACCTCGGGGCGGGAGTGCCTGCCTTTGCCGATCTGCATCGGCCAGCTGTTGGAAATTCACGAGCAGCGCGCGGCCGGCGAGATCGCCGGATTTTATATGCTGGAGGGCGGCGCGCCTTGCGTTATCGATGCCTACATGGCTTTTCTCGACCGATTTATCGTCGAGCAGCGCTTGGAAGATTTATTCTTGTTGATCCCGGGTGCCGACAATGATCACTGCGGCTATGACCAGTTGACGCTGGCAAAGTACACTTTGCCGGCCGTGCTGTTGGCCGACATCATGGTCGAGATCGAGCAGGTCATCCATGTGGTTGGAGACGGTGACGCCAGCGCGCGGCTGCAACAGGAATGGCAACGCTTTATTGCCGGTGCAACTTCACTGGAACAATTTCATGCTGCTCTACCCGGCTTCGTCGAACGGCTGGCAGCGCTATCGCGCAAGCGCAATCCATTGGACTGCCCGCGGGTTTTGGTGACCGGCGATTTTTTCACACGCTTCAGCCCGTTTTTCATGGAAGGAGTGCGCGAACTCTATAACGATCGCGGCATAATTCTGAAACCGGTCGATCTGAACGGCCTGCTGCTTTACGGCGCCTACAATATGGTCCATGACGCCGCGGCCGGTTGGGGATTGAAGCCGGGCGGCGCGGCGCTGGCCAAAGCTTGTACGAGGATTTTCCAACCCGATGGCAAAGAGTATCTACGCCGTTGGCTCGCCTATCAGACCGAGAAACGATCCGAAGAATATTACCGCCGAATTTTTCACCGGAGCGGCTTTTTGCTGACACCGCACGGCGATGCGTCGGCGACCTTCACCGACGCCGCTGCGCATATCTCACCGAAAATCTACGGCGAGGTGATTCCCACCGTCGGCGATGGTGTGCGCGCAGAAGTCGAGGGCTACGACGGCGTCATTCTAATCGGACCGTTTAACTGTCTGCCGTTTCGCATCGCCGAAGCGATTTTGAAGCCGCTGAGCATCCGCCGCGGTATGCCGATCCTCACCTACGAAAGCGACGGCTACGCGGTCTCGCCGTCGTTCTTGCGCCAGGTCGAGGTCCATACCCAGCAGGTTCTTGATCATCATCTGCGGCCCGTTTCGCGCCTGGCGATGCCAGCGGCACAAGTCGCTCGACCTTAGGCTGGTGCAAGCTCGCCCCTTCGCCGGCGTCCAGCACGCAGGCTGTGAGCAAAATTAGTTGGCAATTGCCAACCGAGGTGTGAAATGAGAGCAAGCCAATTCGCAGCAGCAATCCTCGGCGCGTCAGTAATCTGCGCTGCGGGGAGTTTGGCCTACCCCACAGAGAAACAAGCGCCGGCGAAATTCGATTTGGGCAAACGTGAATACGATTCGAAATGCGCCGTCTGCCACGGTCGCGCCGGCAAAGGCAATGGGCCCTATGCTGGAATGCTTAACACCAAGGTTGCCGATTTGACCACTCTTGCGCAACGCAACCGCGGCGTATTCCCGGTCCTATGGGTGCAGGAAGTCATCGACGGCCGGCAAAGCTTCCAAGCGCATGGTCCAAGCGAAATGCCGATCTGGGGCCTCGATTACTTGGCGCGGAGCAGAGAATTTTCTCTGGACCCCTATGAAGCCGAAGCCTATGTCCGCACTCGCATTCTTGCGCTGACAGAGTACATATACCGCTTGCAGGCCAAGTAAGCTCCGCGCCAAGTTTGGACCTACCTACGATTTCGCGGCTAATCGGACCGTCCGTGGCCAAAGTGGCTCGTGCCGCTAACGGTGGCTTCGCCGTAGTGAGCACGAGAAAGCGCGCCAGCGGGCGACTGATCGGACCGATACCAGTCATGGCGCGTCAGCGGCACGCCGCTTTTTCCGCCATCCGGCTTGACCAGCAACGATTGATGGAGATTCACCCGCCCGCATTGGAACTCGTAAGCCGTTCCCGCGAGATAGAGACGAAACACGCGATGGCTCACTTCGTCGATCAGCCGTTTGAGCTCCTGCTCCGCGGTTTCGAAGCGTTGCAGCCAATGTTTTAGCGTCATGAAGTAATGTTCGCGCAAACTCTCGACGTCGCGGATTTCAAATCCCACGGTTTCCGCCGCGCTCACAGTCTCGCCGATGCTGGCCAGATAATGATCGGGAAAAACATAGCGGTGGTTGAACGAACGGCCGGGCCGCTGCGGCGCGCTCGGCGTATTGCTAATCGCGTGATGGAGAAATTGGCCGCCTGGACGCAGTGACGTGAAGGCTAACTTGAAATATTCTCGGAAGCGGCTTTGCGGCACATGTTCGGCGGCGCCGATGCTGGTCACACGATCGAAACCCTGCGGCTCTAACCAGTCGAAAAAGTCGTTGACTTCGACGCGACAGCGGTGCTCCACACCCGCTTGGCGAATCCGCTGGCGCACCACTTGGGCTTGTTCAGGACTGACAGTCAAGCCTACCGCCTCCACGCCGTAATTATTGACGGCATGCAGAATCAGGGCGCCCCAGCCGCAGCCCATGTCGAGCAAGCGCATTCCCGGCCGCAGCCGTAGCTTGCGGCAGATGTAATCGAGCTTGGCGGTTTGCGCCGCCGCGAGCGAATCATCAGCCGAGTGAAAATAGGCACAACTGTAGGCCAGCGACTCGTCCAGCCATAAGCGCCAGAACTCGACCGGGTGATCGTAGTGGTAGTTAACGGCAGCTCGGGTGCGCGACGGCGATCCCGGACGGCCGTTGACGCCGAAGCCGGCAAACCGCCCGCTCCGGGCATAGTTCGGCGCCGGGATAGCCCATAGTTGTCGCAGCAGCTGGCATTTGTCAGTTAAGGACCACGGGATCTTGAGCAACCGATCGGCAGGCGCGAAGATATCCAACAGTGAACCTTTGATATCGACTTGGTTGTAAATAAAGGCTTCGCCAAAACTCAGTGAATCCGGCCGGCTGAACAAGGCGCGGACGGCGCTCGGCGCCCGCACTAAAAGCTTGAAGCGCGCCGGTCCCGGAATTTGTGCCGGCCATTGCTCGCCATCCCAGAGCTCCACCGCAAACTCGCGTGGCCCGTAGCGTTCCAGCACGCTTAGCAGTATCGAGCGCGCTGCCGCTGCGCCGGGATACTCATGACTCAAACCATTCATCGCCGCCAGGGTTTGTTGTTTCATCGCTTTGCTCCTTTCGGTGCCGATGTCGTTGCAAGTGGCTAAATGGTCGCGACGAGCGAAGCCCGATGCAAGACGGACGCCATTCGCGCAAGGTTGGCATGCCGTCTGCGTAACTAAATAATCAGAGGATGGGTCTTGGAGTCAAACTGAAAACTGGCGGGTTGTCATGGCAACTTACGAATTTCGTTGTCGGAAATGCGATTTCAACTTTGAGCTGATGTTTTCATTCGGCAAATACCGGCGAAACATCAGACCGATTCGATGTCCCAATTGTAATAGCACCCGGGTGGTGCGACGCATCTCTACCTTTGAGGTGAAAGCCTCGAAAAAAAGCTGAGCCTGGTAACTTCGCCGAGTCGGGCTCACCCGACGGCCGAGACTTTACCACGCTCTTGTTTCAAGATCGCGATGACTTCATCGTCGGTAACTTGATCAAAGTCTTCGAAAAACTGGCCGACGGCGTAAAACTCTGCGGGCACATTCAGACAAACCATGGCATCGCATTCATGCAGCATCGCCCGCGCCGCGTCCGGCGATGCCACCGCCACCGCGCCGATCAGCTTCTTGGGTTGGCGCCCGCGCAGTGCGCGTAGCGCCGCGGTCATTGTCGAACCGGTGGCTATGCCGTCGTCGACGACGATGACGATGCGCCCCTTGGGGTCGATCGGTGGGCGCGCCGGCGTATAGGTCGCCCGCCGCCGCGCCAAGACGCCGAGCTGCCGTTTCTTCTCGGCTTCCAGATACACGGGATCTAAGTCCGCGGCCCAATCGGCGATGAATGCGTTGCCCTGTTCATCGATGGCGCCAATGGCCAGCTCCGGCTGTTCGGGGTGAGTGAGCTTATGCACCAGCACGACGTCCAATTCACCGCCGAGCGCGTCGGCGATAAACTTGGCCATCGGCACTGCGCCACGCGGCACGCCGAGAACCAACGGATTTTTATTTTTGTAGCTAACTCGCAGCCTTTCGGCCAGGAGTTGCGCGGCATGTTGGCGATTTTTGAAGCGCATGGTTCACCTCGGAATCAGCAGATTACCCCGGACCGCCGACATCGTTTAAGTCGCTTCGGCTATTCACATCGGCAACGTCGAAAGGCTCGGCGCGCTGCGCCAGCGCCGCGTCACGGGGCGGATCATTTTGCGACGACTGCGCGCGTACTACCGCGGTAAAGAAGTCCAGGGCCGAGCGCAGTTTGTCCGCTTCCGCGCCGGCGACCGCGGCGAGATCCGACAGCGAGACGATGCCCACGAGCAGACCGTTCTTGGCGATCGGCAGCCGCTTGATGCGCCTGGCGCGCATGACTTCCGCCGCGGTCGCGACATCTTCTTCAGGTTTGAGAACGATCACCGGCCGGCGCATATGCGCGCCCACCTTACATTGATAAGGATCGTGCGCCGCGGCTAGACACGCCAACAGATCGCGGTCGCTGATGATACCCTTGACTGCGCCGGCGCTGGTGACCACCAGGCAACCCACCGCCTTTTCGCGCATACGCCGAGCCGCGATTGCTACGGTCTCGTCTGGTGCCGCTTGAACTACGGTTTCGATCATCCGCTCCTGCAGCTTCATGCGGCCAACTCCGTGTTTTGCGCGACAAACACGCGCAGCAAATCGGTCACCGAAAGAATCCCGACAACGCGAAAGCCTTCGACCACCGGCAACGAACTGATGCGATAGGTTTCAAGAATTTTGGCGGCCTCGACCAACGGTGTCGCCGGAGAAACGGTCATCGGATCTGCGCTCATCGCCGCCGTGACGGTGAGATTTTCAGTGTAACGGCGAATTTCGTCGTCATCGCGAAACAACGGGTAGGCCGGCGCCACTTGGCGGACATCACGGTCGGTGACGATGCCGACAAGCTTACCGTCTTCGACCACCGGCACCGCGCGAATGTCGCGCCGCCGCAACAGCTCAATCACGCGCTGCAACGAGTCCCGAGGCGCCACCGTCACCGGATCGACGGACATGCAGTCGCCAACCGTCAGAATCTTTTTTGCTTTCGCCATACGTCACTCGTGTCATTGTTTCCGCGGCGGCTCGCTGCCCAGCCATTCGGGATCGATCGCCTGGATCGCTTCCTCTCTCAGCGCAGGGTAAGACTTGGCGAAGTCGGGATGATAGCGCTCCATGTAGAGCTTCAAAATCTCCAACTCGATTTTGATCGAGTCGATTGCTGAAGTAAGATCGATCTTGGCATCTTTCAATAAAGATGCCGTCGCTTCAATTTCCGCCTGCATTAGGTGAAAACGATGCTTGAGATCAGAGTCTTCCACTGGATACCTCCCGCTTGTTTGCGCTCGCGCACAGCGCGCTTACGACAGTTCACGCTTTTTTGTCTCGAATTCGTCTTTGTCAATCTCGCCGCGGGCGAATCGTTCTCTTAAGATTTCCATCGCTGCGTCCGCGCGAGGCGTTTTGCTCTGGCCGATAAACCAGCGGATCCCTGCGATACCGGCAACCAACATAACGCCCCAGAACAGCAGCATCATCGCCATCATGCCGACACCCCAACCCCAGCCCCACATCGGATGCATGCGCCAACCCCAATCGTAAGGCCCCTGGGCAGTGAGCAACGAGAGTAAAAAATCCTCGAGACGTAAAACCTTTGCCAGTTCTTCGCCGAGCATAACAACCTCCGCCGGTGACATCGGTTACGTTCAGTCCGACAGTGACGATAAACGCATAGAGCGTGCCACCGAGATCGCAGCGGCATACCGAAAAGTTAATATAAAGAATAGCGGGAGCATCGGCATATTTCGCAGCACCGGGAATTAGTCCCAGGAACACCTGCTAAGGTTGCGAATAAACCGAGATGTCGGAGAGCGAACGGAAACAACCTGAACGTTTTGAACCCGCGGACCGCAGCGCCCTACCCTTCGATGCCCAACTTTTCGATTTTGCGATAGAGCGTCGACAGGCTTAGCCCGAGCATCTCCGCGGCGCGAATCTTATCGCCGGCGGTTTTACCCAGGGTCCGCTCGATATGGGTTTTTTCGTAGAGTTCGATCGCCTTGGTCAAATTATCTTCCATGCTGTAGTCGCCGTCGCCGGCCGCAGAGCTATGGCCCGGCAAATCGGCCGGCGCGATCCATTCGCCATTGCCGAGAATCATCGCGCGCTCGAGTACGTTGTCGAGCTCGCGAATGTTCCCCTTCCAGGGCAACGACATGAGAATGCGCATGGTCGCGCTATCGACGCCCTTGTAAGCGGTTTTCATCTCCAGGTTATGGCGGTGGATCAAATGTTCCACCAGTGCCGGTAGGTCTTCGAGGCGTTTGCGCAGCGGCGGGATGTCAATTTCGAAAACACAGAGCCGGTAGTAGAGATCTTCGCGAAAGCGTCCGGCCTCGACTTCGGCTTTCAAGTCGCGGTTGGACGCCGCTAGGATGCGCACGTTGACCTTCACCGGATTGGTCGATCCGACGGGTAAGACGGTTTTCTCTTCGAGCACGCGCAAGAGCTTGGGCTGCAGGCTCATCGGCATTTCGCCGATCTCGTCGAGAAAAATCGTCCCGCCGCGGGCGCGCTGAAACAGGCCTTCTTGAGAATTGACCGCGCCGGTAAACGAGCCTTTCACATGGCCGAACAGTTGACTCTCGAGTAAATTCTCCGGAATCGCACTGCAATTCACCGGCAGAAAGACGTTGTCCTTGGCCAAGCTATTGGCATGAATGGTGCGCGCGACAACTTCCTTACCGACGCCGCTCTCGCCGCTGATGAGCACCGTGGTCGGCGTCGGCGCCACCTTCATAATCATCTTGAGGATTTCCTGCATCGCCGGACTGCGGCCCAAAGGACGATCAGGCGCGAAATGGCCGCTGACTTCGCGCCGCAGGAGCTGGTTCTCCCACGCCAATCGCCGATGGCTCATGAGATTTTGAATTTTGTGTAGAACATCGTGAAAAACCAACGGCTTAAGCATGTAATCCTGGGCGCCGGCGCGGATCGCCTCGATGGCGGTTTCCACTGAGGCGTGCGCCGTCATCAGAACTACCAAAGTCTGCGGCGAGAATTCACGGACATGTTTGAGCACTGCCAAGCCATCCGCGCCCGGCATCATCAGGTCGGTCAGGACGACGTCGAGATCGAGCTGATTGATCTTACTGATACCCTCTTGCCCGTCGGCAGCCTCGTGCACTTCGTAGCCTTCTCCGCGCAGGAGATCGACGAGGCTTTCGCGGGCGCTCTCCTGATCTTCAACCACAAGTATGTTGCCGTTTGAGCTCATCGGATTGCTCTTCGCACAGGTGCAAAGCGCGCACAAGTTTTTCGCAAGGTTGCAAATAAATCGACAGCGGCCTGCGCGATCCTTTCGTTAATACTTAAAACAGCAATTCGCAGGCCAGCGAAGCTGCGATTCGTGCGCTTAAGCTCTGGGCAATTTAATCGAAAATGTCGTCCCTTTGCCTAGCCGGCTTTTAAAACTGATGCTGCCACCATGGGCGGCGAGGATTTGCCGGACGATCGTCATACCGATGCCGGTGCCGAAAGATTTGGTCGTAAAGAACGGCTCGAAGATATCAACTTCGGCGGCTATGCCCGCGCCGGTGTCGGTTACTTCCAAAGTCACTGTCGTCATGTCCGCGGATCCCGTAAAGCAAAGCTCGCCACCGGTGGGCATCGCCTCGACGGCGTTTTTTGCCAGGTTCAAGATCACCTGTGTCATCTTGTCGATATCGACGCGTACTTTCGGCAAGTCCAACGGGAATTGCGTTGCGACGTTCACTCCCCTTTCGGCATAGTTCGGCAACTCGATCGCGATCGCTTCGGCAACCAGCTCGGCCAGTTGGGTATCTTGAAAATTGTAGTTTTCCTTGCGTGACAGCGAGCGAAAATCCTGCAGCAGCGAATTGAGCCGGGAGATTTCGCTCTTCAGCCGCGTCAGCGTTGATGTCACCTGGCCGTCGAGCGCCGGCAACTGCTTTCGCAAACGCTGCTCCAACAACTGAATTGTCAACGACATTCCGTTCAAGGGATTGCCGAGCTCATGGCCGAACTTTGCCGCCATGGTACCGATGGTGGCCAAACGCTCGTTCTCCACCGCCTGTTGCTGCAAGCGGGTCTTCTCGGAAATGTCGCGGATAAAAGCGCCGTATTGAACCTGTTGATCGGTGGGAATTTTCGCCACCGACAGCTCGATCGGAAAAATCTCGCCGTTCTTGCGTTTGGCGGTTACCGTACGGATGCGGCCGATGGCATGAGCTTCGCCGGTCCGTTCGTAGCGTTCGATATAGGCGTCATGCTCGGAGGTGTAGGGCTCCGGCATAAGCATGTTGACTTTTTGACCGAGGACCTCTTCGGGCTGATAGCCGAAGATGCGTTGCGCCGCTGGGTTGAACAGAACGATTCGCGCCTGCCGGTCGATTGAAATCACCGCGTCCTGCGTTGTCTCGATCAGACTATGCACCCAGGCTTCGGCGCGACGCTGTTCGGTCAGGTCGCGCATGATCACTTGAACCGCCTGACCTGTATCCCACGCCAGCGGTGCGGCAACGGTCTCGGTGTAGACAATCGAACCGTCAAGACGCACGCGGCGTTGAATACTCGGTGGGTTGGGCTGGCCGGTGGCCATCGCGCGCTTGTAGCGCTGCTCAAGGTCGGCTCGACGTTCCGCCTCGACGAAGTCGAACGGTGAGCGGCCGAGCAGATCTTCCGGCGAAGCCGCGCCAAGCAGATGTGCTGCCGCGTTGTTGGCGTAGACAATTTTCCTGTTGGAGGCAACCAGCACCGCGTCGGGGTTGAACTCGATTAGAGTTTGATAGCGCGATTGCGCCGCTCTGAGTTCTGCTTCGACCGTTGTGCGGTGCTGGAGCTCTGTCGTAAGTTGTCGAGTCCCCTCTTCCACGCGCAAGGCC
>DASSGE010000985.1:0-2602 GCA_035693605.1 Binatia bacterium | reverse complement strand
CAAATCACCATATACCTTTTTCGACGCCAATACCCGCTGCGTCGAGATACAAGTTTGGCCGGCATTGCCGTACCCGGTCATCGCCAACACCGCCGAGACTTTTTCGATGTCAGCGTCCGGCATGACGATGACGGGACTGTTGGAGCCTAGCTCCATGGTGACTTTCTTAATTCCCGCCGTGCGGCAGATGCGCTCGCCGATTTCGCGGCTGCCGGTGAAAGTCACTTTACGCACGCGCCGGTCGGCGACTAGGACGTCACCAATTTCACCGCCGGAGCCGGTGAGGCACTGAATCCCTTCCGGCGGCAAACCTGATTCAAGCAAAATTTCCGTCAATTTAATTGCCGAGAGTGGCGTGTCGGATGCCGGTTTAATAATAACGGTGTTGCCCGCCGCCAGTGCGGGCCCAACTTTATGACAGACTAGGTTTAAGGGGAAATTAAATGGCGCGATTGCCGCGACTACGCCGCAGGGCACGCGCAAAGTGAAGCCAAGTTTCTTGCTGCCTGTGGGATCGGCATCCAGCGGCACCGTCTCACCGTGCATTCGCTTCGCCTCTTCCGCCGATCCCATCATCGTTTCCACAGCCCGACTCGCCTCGCCACGTCCCTCGGCAATGATTTTCCCTTCCTCTTTGGAAATGATCTGGCCCAGCTCTTCGTTACGCGTCGCCATCATATCCGCCGCTTTACGAAGAATCTTCCAGCGTTCGTAGCTCGACAGCTTCGCCATAACCTTGGCGCCGCGCTCGGCGAAAGCCAAAGCTTTTTCCAAATCGCCGGCATCCGCCTTCGGTACAGTGTCGATCACCGCATTATCGAACGGATTTGTAACTTCGATTCTCTTGGCCTTATCGATCCATTCGCCAGCAACAAAAATTTTCATGGTGACAAACCTCCGTACTTAAATTAGATAAACGCAAACCGAGACATCTTCCCGCATCCCTGGATACCGTGAGACATATCGACGTTTCGAAGCTCCAGGAAAATACTCATTGGGGTAATCATTGGGTTCAGAAATGTGCGTTTGAACCCGGTTTAACAATCTGAATTTTATTTTGATTCTGTGTTGTTGTCTGTATTCACTCGAAAAAAGCTGCGTCCGTAAGCGCGGTGGAATGCGGTCCATTTCGACCCCGGTTCTTTCTCCGGCATGTTCTGGATCGCTTGAATTTTGCCGTCGAGATCGTCAAGCGAATGAAGAATGACGGCTTCGACCGTCTGTGGCAATTTCGGCGAACCAAATTCGTAGGCACCGTGATGGCTGACGAGCAAATGCTTGAGCAGCAAAGCGAGGTCCGTGGGAAATTCCGGAATCGTCTCGATCTTCTTGGTCACCATCTCGACTTCCATGACCAGATGGCCCAACAACTGTCCGGCGTCGGTATAGTCGACCGTCCGGTCGAATGTGAATTCATAGACCTTGCCGATGTCGTGTAGAAATCCGCCCATCAGCAACAAATCGATATCAATGCCTCGGTAATTCTCGACGACCTTGAGAATCAACTTCATCAAGGACAGCGTGTGCTCCAGCAATCCGCTCAAGTAAGGATGGTGGATAGTCTTCGCCCCGGGTGCTTGCCGTAACAAGCGCATCAGCTCGTCGTCGGCAAAAAAGCCTTCCGCCAGAGCCAGCAGATGGGGATTTTTCATGCCGCGGAGAATAGTCTGCAACTCATCAAGCATGGTTGCGGGATCGAAGGCACTCTTCGGTAGAAAATCCTCCGGCGCGACTTTCGACTCGTCAACGCGCATAACGTCCTGCACACGCAGCTGCATCCTGCCCTGGTAAAGAGTCGCATGGCCACGAACCCGGACAAAGTCGTTCTTGTCAAAACCGCGTCCGAGATCGTCGGCGCGCTCCCACACCCGCGCTTCGATCTCGCCGCTCTTGTCGAGCAGCTTAAGGGTTAAATAACTGTTGCCGGTCTTGGTCACCCCATGGGTTTTTGCCGCGACCAGAAACACCGAGTCGACCAATTGATTGTCGCGAATTTCGGCGGCAAACAGAGACTTCATCTGGGTACCCTCCCAATATTAACTGATCGCTTGCGCCAAATCGTACAAGGACCGCACCAAGAACCGTTGCATAAACACCACCGCGATCCACACTACGATCGGCGAATAGTCAAAACTGCCGCGAGTCACCGGCAATTTTGCGCGCACGCGTTCAAGTACGGGCTCCGTGATGCTATAGATAAAGCGTATTAATGGATTGTTGGGATCGGCATTGATGTAGGAGATCAAGACGCGACCCAAGAGGATCCAACCATAGGCCCACAGTACGTAGTCGAGAACTTGCGCCACAGCAACCAACAGATTTGCGACAAGAAACATTTATTTCACCCGCGGCCCAAATAATGCCGTGCCGACGCGCACGATGGTCGCGCCTTCTTCGATTGCTACTGTGAAATCGTGGCTCATACCCATCGACAGCTCTTCCAGCCTAACGTTAGGCAAGTTCAGTGTGTTAAGGGAGTCGCGCAAATTACGCAGCTCGCGAAAATACCGCCGCACCTCTTCTGGATTTTCACGAAACGGCGGCACGGTCATTAACCCCTCGGCTCTAACGTGATCTAACCCGACCATTCGTTCTAACAAAC
>DASSGE010000984.1:0-5463 GCA_035693605.1 Binatia bacterium | reverse complement strand
ATTCCAGTGAAAACCGGAATCTATCCTTTCCGGCGGGAGAATTAGCCTGGATTCCCGCAATATAAATGCGCGAATGACGATCAAAACAAACTGCAATTAATTTCTTAGATTAGCTGATCCTTTACTTGAGCTAGCTTTTTTCCTGCAACGCGCGCCAAATTTTAGGCGGCGTGAGCGGCAGATCTTGAACGCGCACACCGACTGCCCGCGAAACGGCATTGGCAATCGCCGACGCCACCGGCAGTAACCCACCCTCACCTATTCCTTTAGATCCGAACGGGCCGGGTCCGTTGCCATTTTCAATCAATATCGTGTGCAGTTGATCGGGTAGATCCTTGAATGTCGGCACGCGGTAGTCAACCAGGTTGCCGTTGAGCAACTGGCCTTCCTCGAAAATCATTTCTTCCATCAATGTATGACCGATGCCGAACATGACCGCGCCCTCGTCCTGGCCGACGCACTGCTCGGGATTGATCGCCTTGCCGGCGTCGCAAGCCGAGACATAATTCAGCAAGTGAACTGTACCGGTATCGAGATCGACTTCGACCTCAACGCCGCCCCAGCCGACTTCCCAAAAAGTCGTAGTCGAACCCAGCACAGCCTTGGCGCTGCGCTTATCTTTGTAGAGCCCTTTACCGATAATTTCTCCGGCCTTGCTGCCGAAGAAGTCGACGATCACTTTACTAAATGAAAGGCTCTGACCGGATGCGCTCCAGACCTGGCCATCCTTTAGCGAGAGGCTGTTGGCCTTTTGCTTCAACACCTTGGCGGCGCAGTCGAGCAACTGCTTTCTGGCATCCTGGGAAGCGCGCTGCACCGCCGTACCCATCACTACGGTGGAACTGCTGGCACTGGTGGAGATATCGTAAGGAGTAACGTCGGTGTCGAGCTGGGCGACGCTGATCTGATCCATCGACATGGCAAGCTCTTCGGCAACGATCTGGCTGAGCGCCGTGCGCGGCCCCTGCCCCGCTTCGACGGTGCCGGTAAGCAGCATGACGCTGCCGTCCGACGACATCTTCACCGTAGCACCGGCAACTTTGTAGGTGCCGCCGGCATCTTTAATGCAACAGCTGATCCCTTTGGCACGATTGGGTTGTTTGCTTGGTTCACTCCACTTGATGGCATCGGCGACCTTGCGCAATCCCTCTTCCATGTCGCAATCCACCGGCGTATCGCCGATGGTGTAAAGGTCGCCCTTCTTAAATAAATTGTTGATGCGGAATTCGAGCGGATCGATGCCAAGGCGATCGGCGATCATGTCCATCTGCGATTCATAGGCCCAGGTAACTTGCAAGGCGCCGAAGCCGCGGAATGCGCCTGCCGGCACCGTGTTGGTGTAGACGCCGTAAGCTTCGACTTTTGCGTAGGGAATCTTGTACGGTCCGAGAGCTCGATAGCCGGCCTTTTGAGTAACCCGCGGCCCGGCATCCGCGTAGGCGCCGGTATCCATATAGACCTGGCATTCGCGCGCGATCAGCTTGCCGTCTTTGCTCACCCCGGTCTTTACCGTGACCCGGGCCGGATGGCGCGTTACCGTCTTGAAGCTTTCGTTGATCGACAGTTGCAGCTTCACCGGCCGCCGGGTCATCCACGAGAGCGCAGCAGAAATCGGCTCGGCCTTGACATACAACTTGCCGCCGTAGCCGCCGCCGACGTAGGGCACAATGACGCGGATGCGATTGCACGGCAGGCTAAAAATTCCCGACAAATGGTCGCGCAGTGTGAACGGATCCTGGCATGACGCCCACACGGTCAGCTTCTCGCCGTCGTAGTAAGCGACATTGTTATGCGCTTCGAGGGAAAAATGCTGGACTTTTTGAAAGCGAAAGGTGTCCTCGAAAATATGATCGGCTTTGGCAAAGCCCTTGTCGACGTTTTCACGACCAAAGGTCAGGTAGTAGCAAATGTTGGTACCGCTGAAGCGCTCCGGTGCGCCATAAGTCGAGCCGCGCAGCTCAGCCCGCGCCACGCCGCCCTCGTGCACCTGAATCGCGCCGGCGGCGGTGGCTTCTTCGAGGTTGGTAACTTTGGGCAGATCCTCGTATTCGACTTCGATCAGCTCCAGCGCCTGCTCGGCAATCTCCGGCGTATCGGCCAACACTGCGGCGACCGGATCGCCGACGTAACGAACCTTTTCGACCGCAACGATGGATTGATCCTTGTAGGTCGCGCCATACTTGAAATTGAAGCGTTGGATATCGTCGCGAGTCAGCGTTGCAATGACGCCGTGGAGTTCTTTGGCCTTGGACGCATCGACCTTGATTAATTTCGCATGGGCCACCGGACTGCGTAAAATTCGCGCATGAGCCATGCCCGGCAACTGGATGTCGCTGGTATATATCGCCTTGCCGCTGACCTTTTCGATGGCATCGACCCTGTGCGCATTGGTGCCGACGACTTTGAAGTTCTGCATAGTGTTCATGATTGGAACTGAAAATGAAAAAGGCCACGATGATTTTGTCACCGCGGCCCGAAGCGGAAGTTATTTGCGGATTTTAGGACTGTCTTTTTCGGGGAAATATTTATCGCAATAGGGGCAATGAAAATTCATTCCCGAGCCGAGCATATGCGGGTTGACGACGAAAATTTTCTTACAATCTGGACAAGTGACTTCAACGGCCTGACCCATGGTTTACCTCTCTGTTAGTTTGGATTTGCGATTTTGGATTATCGGAATCCCCCTCCTCATCCTCCCCCGCAAGCGGGGAAGGACAGAGGTGGAGCTGTGCTTTATGACTTTGTAACTCTCCGAAGCCCTTAAGCCCAGTAGGTCGTGCGGTCCATCGGAATATGTTGCAGCACTTCGCCCGGGACATAGTCTTCCAGTTTGATGCGCGCCATCGCTTCGTCGGGACATTTCGAAACCGGCGAGAACGGCCGATCGGTCGGCTTGGTCGCATCGACGATCATTCCCGAGGTTTTTATTTCATCGCGCAGCGAGGGATCCAGGAAATTACCGCGGAACAGCGGCTTCAAGATATTGACCTGGAGATGCGGCTGCACCCGGGTCGCGATCGCCCAGAGAATGTCGGTCGGATTAAAAACATCGATATCTTCATCGAAGACAAAGACATTCTTGGTGTGGTCGAAGGTCAAAGCCGCCGCGGCAGCGCGCGCCGGATCGCCTTCCGACAGCTTCTTCATCGAGATGAAGACATTGTAATGTGCGTGGCGGCCCTGCTTACAGACAGCAGTGACGCCCGGGACGGCTTCGCGGCAGCGCCGCAGGTACGCGCCCTCCCGCGGCAGATCCATCCACGGCTTGTCGCCTTCCGGCGTAATGACTGATTGATACATGGCGCCGTTGCGGTAGTTTATGGCCTTCACTTCGTAGTGCACGCAAGTGGTGTAGCGTTGCGGGCCAAGATAGCCGGGCGCTTCACCGAACGGTCCTTCGACAACACGGCCGCCAGGTTTGAGCACCCCTTCGATGACCACCTCGGCATCGGCCGGGATCAGCAAATCGTCGCCGAACGTTTCCGAAGCGACCAAGCGCAGCGGTTCGCCCATGTAGCCGCCGATGACATCGTACTCGCTGACTTCGAACGGCCCGCTGTAGCAGGCGCCCATATGGAATGCCGGGTGATGGCCCAAAACGGTCGCCACCGGCATTTCCATGTTGTTCTCTTCGTAATCCTTGAAAATTTTCCACAGATGGCGCGGCGAAGCATAGAGCGCGGTGGAGTTCTTCGATTTCACTTCCATGCGGTGGTAGGAAAGATTGTAGATCCCCGACTTGCGGTCCTTGGTGATGGTCGACAGAACGATGTAGGGGCCGCCGTCCATCTCGTGATGGCGCATGATCGGGATCTCGTAAAGATCGACTTTGTCGCCGACCATGGTGTTCTGCTTGATCGGCGCGTCTTTCTTGTTAATGATCGTCGGCCGCACGCGATGCTCTTCCATTTCCAAGCACTTTTCCGCCATCTCAGGCCGTGTGGCTGTGCGCGGCATGCCCAAGGCGATTTGAGTTTTACCCTGTGAAATTTCGCAGTTCATGGTCAGCTTGATCGGGCCGACTTTGCCGTTCAAATTGATCGGGTTATCAAAGATAATGATGGGAAATTTCTTCTGAGCGCCCAGGTGCTTGATGATCGCGGTGACATCGTAGTTCGCCGGATTGACTTCTTTGGTGATATGAATCACCTCTCCCGGCAATTGCCGTTCGCAGTCGGCAATGAACGTTCTTAGATCCTTCGCCATGTAGGCCTCCTAGCTAAGTTATGAAAAATTTTATGCAAAAAGATTTATCGAATGGCCCTAGCATTGTCAAATCAAGTAGCTTGAACGGTGACACGATTAACCCCTGATTTATCTGCGATTATTCGCCAAAGAGAGCCTACATCAGTAGCCGTTTTACCGCGCTGTGATGGTATATGCGGCGACCATGAAACTGGCGCGATGACCGTCGAATTGACGGCAACCTGCACGATTACTAATAGTCAACGGTGGCGCTACTCGAAGACCACCGTGCGATTGCCATGAAGAAAAACCCGTTCTTCCAGCATTAACCGCACCGCTCGCGCAAGAGCGATCTTTTCGGCGTCCCGACCCGCCTGCACCATCGCCGACGCGGTATAAGTATGATTCACCGGGATGACGTTTTGCGCGATGATCGGTCCGGTGTCGAGATCGTCGGTGACGATATGGGCGGTGGCGCCGATGATTTTGACGCCGCGCTGATAGGCCTGGTGGTAGGGTTTCGCGCCGATGAACGCCGGCAGGAAGGAGTGATGAATATTGATCACGCGATTGCGATAACGGGCGACGAAAGTGGGCGTGAGGATGCGCATGTATTTTGCCAGCACCAGGTACTCGGGCGCGTACGCATCGATTACCTCCATCACCTGTTTCTCGTGTTCGGGCCGTTCTAGATCCTTGTGACTGACACAGTGAAACGGAATGCCAAACGGTTTGACCAATGAACCCAGGGTCTCATGGTTGGCGATCACCGCTTTGATCTGCGCCGGCAGTTCGCCCGAGTAATGGCGGATCAGCAGATCGCCTAAACAGTGCGCCTCGGTAGTCGCCAGAATAACGATGGGTTGATGCGCCGCTTCGACTAATTTCACTACCGAATCAGCGGGTAGAATCTGTTGGAGGTAGGAAACCACGCGGTCCGGTTGGGTCGGTCCCTCGAAAGCCGTGCGCATGAAGAAATGTTTGGCGTCGAGGTCGACGAATTCTTGATTGCTTAAAATATTGTAACCGGCGTTGAACAATACGCCGGTGATCTTGTTAACCAATCCTGGTTCATCGACGCAATCGATGCGTAAAATATGTGGCGGCACGGATGTCTCCTCGGGACATTAGATTCGCGCCAAGTATCGCATGCTCACGCACGTAGATAAACCACTGCCATAAGGGCACATCTGAGAGATCTGAAGTATTTTCTCAGCACCCCAGCGATGGTGTTATTGCTTCACATAACGATGAGTGAATCGATCGCTCTCACCGATG
>DASSGE010000983.1:0-3575 GCA_035693605.1 Binatia bacterium | reverse complement strand
ATGAGAGTTTCATTCTTAAAGTGAAGTCCGCTAATACCGGCTCGCTGGAAAAATTACTCGGCGAGATTCGTTCGGTAGATGGCGTTACACGAACGGTCACCAACGTGGTGTTATCGACGGCCAAAGAGAGTCAGGCGCTGGATCTCTCTACCGGATTGGCCGAAAGCGCCAACGTCAAGAAAAAATAGCGCGAGTTGGGCGCTTGACCGTGTCCATTTAAGGTAAGTACAAGCAGGAAATGAAATCATGAGGATAAGCCCATGAGCCTTTCAGGATTGCCAGAAAAACAAGGTCTCTACGATCCGCGCTTCGAGCATGATGCTTGCGGGGTAGGCTTCGTCGTCAATATCAAAGGCGAAAGATCGCATGAGATCATCGAGCAGGCGCTTACCGTGTTGGAGAACCTCGATCATCGAGGCGCGTGCGGTTGCGAGGAGAACACCGGTGACGGTGCCGGCATCCTAATGCAGGTACCGCATGCGTTTCTCAAAGAGGCCTGTGCCGGCCTGGGCTTTCAACTGCCCGAGCCGGGCGATTATGGAGTCGGCATGATTTTCATGCCGGATCACCGCGCGCAGCGCCGTCACTTCGAAAAGATCATCGAGTCGATCGTTAGAGAAGAGGGCCAGCAATTTCTCGGCTGGCGCAAAGTGCCGACGGATAATCTTTATCTGGGTGAGACCGCCAAAGAGACCGAGCCGTTCGTTCGCCAGGTGTTCATCGGTCGCAGCGCGGATCTCAAGGACGACTTGGCGTTTGAGCGTAAGTTATACGTCATTCGCCGGCGCGCCGAGAATGCCATTCGTTATGCCAAGCTCGCGGGCGGCGACTTATTTTACGTCCCGAGCCTGTCGAGCCGGACGTTAATTTACAAAGGCATGCTGACGCCGCGTCAGGTGTCGACCTTTTACCCCGATCTAACCGATCCGCAGCTCGAGTCGGCGATTGCGCTGGTGCACTCGCGCTTCAGCACCAATACGTTTCCCAGTTGGGGGCGAGCGCACCCATACCGTTATTTGATTCATAATGGCGAGATCAATACGCTGCGCGGCAACGAGAACTGGATGCATGCACGCCAGGGTATGCTGGCTTCGGAAATGTTCGGCGACGATTTAAAAAAACTGTTTCCGATCATCCAGGAAGACGGCAGCGACTCGACCAAATTCGACAACTGTCTGGAGTTCCTGGCTCTGAGCGGCCGTTCCTTGCCCCATGCCGTGATGATGATGATTCCCGAGCCGTGGGAGAATCACGAAAGCATGGATGCCAAGAAGCGCGCTTTCTACGATTTTCACAGCTGTCTGATGGAACCCTGGGACGGCCCGGCATCGATCGCTTTTACCGATGGTACTGTGGTTGGCGCGGTGCTTGACCGCAACGGCCTGCGGCCTTCGCGCTATTACGTAACCAAGGACGACCTCGTCATCATGGCTTCGGAAGTAGGCGTGCTCGATGTTCCGCCGGAGCGGGTTCTGGAAAAACGGCGCTTGCAGCCGGGTCGGATGTTTCTTGTCGACACCAGCGAGGGGCGCATCATCAGCGACGAAGAGATCAAGCAGCAGATGGCTGCGGCGCAGCCTTATGGAGACTGGCTGAAGGACAATCTGGTCCGTTTCGACGATCTGCCGGAAGTCAAAGACAAAGAGCCGGCGGTCGATCACGCGGCGACGCTGCAGCGTTTGCAGGCGTTCGGTTACAACTTCGAAGATCTGCGCGTCAATATCGGTCCCATGGCGCAAAACAGCATCCAGCCGGTAGGCTCCATGGGCACGGACACGCCGCTGGCGGTTTTATCGGACAAGCCGCAGCTTCTCTATAACTATTTCAAGGAGCTGTTCGCCCAAGTGACCAACCCGCCCATCGACCCGATTCGCGAAGAGTTGATTACTTCGACGACATTGACCATCGGCAGCGAGGGTAATCTGGTCAACCCCGGACCGCAGAGCTGCCGCCAACTGCGCTTGCCCGAGCCGATCCTCAAGAACGCCGACATGGAAAAACTCCGGCAAATCAACGTCCCGGGCATCAAATCCGTGACTCTGCCGACTTTGTTCAATGCCAGCGAGGGCAAGGCGGGTTTGGAGCACTCTTTGAATCAGCTGTTCAAAGCGGCGGACGAAGCGATCGCCGGCGGTGCGACGATACTGATTTTATCCGACAAGGGTGTCGATCGAAGGCATGCACCGATACCCGCGCTACTTGCGACGGCCGGTCTACACCATCATCTGATCCGCGCCGGCACGCGCACTCGTGTCGGTCTAGTGCTCGAGTCGGGCGAGCCGCGCGAAGTGCATCATTTCTGTTTGCTGATCGGTTACGGCGCTCAGGCGATCAATCCTTACCTGGTTTATGAATGTCTCAACGACATGATCCATCAAGGATTGTTACAAAACATCAGCTATCACGACGCGGTCAAGGGCTACGACAAAGCCGTGTACAAAGGCGTAGTCAAGGTGATGGCGAAGATGGGCATCTCGACCATCAAGTCTTACTGCGGCGCGCAGATTTTCGAAGCGGTCGGTTTGGGCCGAGAGCTGGTCGATAGGTATTTCACCTGGACGCCATCGCGCGTCGGCGGCATCGGCCTTGAAGAAGTGGCGCGCGAAGCGCAGCAACAGCACGCGCGCGCCTATCCGACTTATCCACTCAATGGCCACACGCTCGAGGTCTATGGCCAGTACCAATACCGTAAAGACGGGGAACTCCATCTGTTCAACCCGCGGACGATTCATTTGCTGCAAAAGGCCACGCGCACCAACGATTACCGGACATTCAAAGAATATACTCGGTTGATCGACGATCAGTCGGAGCGGATCGCGACGTTGCGCGGCCTGATGGCGCTGAAGTACGGCGACAAACCGATTCCCATCGAGGAGGTGGAGCCGGTGGACGAGATCGTCAAACGGTTCAAGACCGGCGCCATGTCCTACGGGTCGATCAGCAAAGAGGCCCACGAAGCTTTGGCGGTAGCGATGAACCGCATCGGCGGCAAGAGCAACACCGGTGAAGGAGGCGAAGATCCAGCGCGTTACGTGCTGGAAGCCAATGGCGACTCCAAAAACAGCGCGATCAAGCAAGTCGCGTCGGGACGATTCGGCGTCACCAGTTACTATCTCACCCAGGCTCAAGAGCTACAAATCAAAATGGCCCAGGGTGCCAAGCCCGGGGAGGGCGGTGAATTGCCCGGTCGCAAAGTCTATCCGTGGATCGCCAAAGTGCGCCACTCGACGCCGGGAGTGGGCTTAATCTCGCCGCCACCACACCATGACATTTATTCCATCGAGGATTTGGCCCAGCTGATTCACGATCTGAAGAATGCCAACCATCATGCCCGCATCAGCGTCAAGCTGGTATCCGAGGTCGGTGTCGGCACTATCGCGGCGGGCGTGGCGAAGGGCCATGCCGATGTCGTCTTGATCAGCGGCCATGACGGCGGCACCGGCGCGTCGCCGCAGACGAGCATCAAGCATGCCGGTTTGCCGTGGGAGCTAGGCTTGGCGGAAACGCACCAAACCCTGTTGCTCAATAACCTGCGCAGCCGGATTGCGGTGGAAACGGACGGCCAATTGAAAACC
>DASSGE010000982.1:0-2226 GCA_035693605.1 Binatia bacterium | reverse complement strand
GCCCAAGATGTCGTCGATTATCCGCGCGCCGGCAAACGGCTTTACCGCAACAGCGGCCAGCGCGATATGGTCGACTATCCGAATATCGTGAAACGCTGAGCTATTTCTTTTCGCTTCGCTCGCCAGTTATTTTCGATATGTGCTATGAAAATTCTTATAACTGAAAGCACTTGTTTGTCTGGAGGTAAGTAATGGATGAACTAACGACTGTTTTACAAAAAATCGACGAAGAAACCGGGGTTGCATGGTTGACCTTTAACCGGCCGGAAAAAAAGAACGCCATGAGCCAGAAGTTCATGGCGGAGCTGATCAAAGCGCTGAAGGACATCGCCGAAAACGACAAGATCAAATGCGTCGTGACCATGGGGTCGGGGGATTCCTATTCGTCGGGACTCGACCTTTACGATCTGCGCGAGTCGTGGAAGCGCAAGCGGGCCTGGGACCACGCGGGATCGACCTACGAAATCGTGCGCTTGTTGCGCGCCATGCCGCAGGTGACGGTGGCGGCGGTGCGTGGTTGGTGTCTCGGCGGCGGGCTAGCTTTGATCAATGGCCATGACCTTTGCATCGCCGGGGAGTCGGCGAAGTTCGGCATGCCGGAAGTTATCCGCGGCAGCTACGGCGCGGTAGCCACTTCGACGCTGTTCCACAGCGGTCTGCCGGTGAAGAAGGCTTTTTATATTCAACTCACCGGGCGGAATTTGACCGCGGCGGATGCCGAGCGCGTGGGCCTCATTTCCGAAGTGGTTCCGGATGATCAATTGCTGGCCAACGTCGAGCAGCTATCTAAGGAACTCGGCAGCCGCAACGCAGTCACGCTGGAGAGCGCCAAGATCGCCGCGTACATGATGAAGGACATGGATTTTCTTACCGCGCTCAAGACCGATGACCTGGTATCGCACCGCATGCGCTACTACACCAATCCGCTCAATGATGTCGAAGGTTATCTACACTCGCAAAAAGGCGGTGGAACGGTGAAGTACGTCAAGCCGGAGGATCGCAAGAAATAAAGTCCGTTCAAGGGTTCAAGGTTCAAAAGTTCAAGGGTTTTCGGATCGGAGTCAGGCGATCGAATTGACCGCTCAGCTCAGCTTTTTGGAGGAGGTTCTTATGTCTTTACATACGCCATTATGCGATTTGCTGAATATCAAATACCCGATCATCCAGGCCGGCATGGGCTGGGACAAGGAAGGGTTGACCACGCCGCCGGCGCTGGTGGCCGCGGTATCGAACGCCGGTGGTTTGGGCTGCATCGGCGGTAGTTCGATTCGTCCTGAAGTCATTCGCGAGCGCATCCGCGCGGTACGGCAACTGACCGATAAGCCGTTCGGCGTCGATATCACTTTGCCGAAGATGGAAGACGTGAAAATTCCCGATCCCGACGAAGTGCGTAAGGAGATCCAGGAGAAGTTTCCCAAGCACGCCAAGTTCAACGACGAGTTGATTCCGCGCCTCGGATTGACGCCGCAGCCGCCCGATCGCAAGAGCTGGGTGAAAACTCCCGCGGCGACACGGGAGCAGTTGCGGGTCATTCTCGAAGAAAAAGTGCCGATCTTGATCATCGGCTTGGGCGACACCGCGGAAGTCGTTCCCTTGGCGCACGAGCGCGGCATTAAAGTCATGGCGCTGGCCGGGGCAGTCAAGCATGCGCTCAGCCACGCGCGCAAAGGCGCCGACGTGATTATCGCGCAAGGCTACGAGGCCGGCGGGCACACCGGCACCATCGGCAACTTTCCGTTGATTCCCCAGATCGTCGATGCCGTGCGGCCGAAGCCGGTGGTCGCCGCCGGCGGCATTTCCGATGGCCGCGGCGTAGCGGCGGCGCTGGCGCTGGGCGCGGTTGGCGTCTGGTGCGGCACGACTTTTCTAGTCACCAAAGAGGGTGGGATCAACCCGGTTTACAAGAAACAAATTTACAACGGCAGCTCGGAAGATTTCGTGCGCACGGCCTACACCAGCGGTCATTTTGCCCGGCACTATCGCAGCGATGTGATCAAGGCATGGATGAGCTCCGGTCTCGAGGCGATGCCAACGCCTTACCAGGGGAATGCAATGGATGAAGTGCGGCGCGCCGCGGAAGCGGCCGATCGTGTCGATCTGTTACATGTCCCTGGCGGCCAGGTTGCAGGCTTATTGAGCGAGGAGCGCAACAACGTTCCGGCCAAGGAGATCGTCGATCGCATGGTCAGCGAGGCGACGCAGATTTTAAATGACCTGCGGGCGCGG
>DASSGE010000981.1:0-2906 GCA_035693605.1 Binatia bacterium | reverse complement strand
CCCAAGGCATAATGGGCGATTTTTACATGAATCCTTCGGAGAGATCAATTCATTTACCGAGCCAGTCCCGCGCGTTCAACGCTTGACCGGAAACGGCTACGGATTCGTCGGAAGCCAGGTAGACAAAGATCGGCACGACCGATTCCGGGGCGGGCAGCGTCATGGGGTCTTCCGCGGGATAAGCCTGAGCCCGCATTTGGGTCCTGGTTGCTGCTGGATTGACCGAATTTACCCGAATGCCCTCGGCGCGCACCTCATCGGCAAGTACCTGAGTGAAGCCCTCCAACGCCGCCTTCGACACGGCATAGGCGCCCCACTTCGCTTTTCCAACCCGCCCGACACCCGATGTAAGATTAATAATCGCGCCGGAACGGCGCGCCCGCATGATCGGCAGCACCTCGTGGGTCACTAGGAATAGCCCATCTAGATTCGTGCCGAGGACCTGCCGCCAGACGGCAAAATCATAATCGGCAATCGTCACGCGTGGTCCGAGTAAGCTCGCGTTATTGACCAGGACATCAATGGCGCCGAAACGCGCAATCGCCTGGCGGACAATGCGCTGCGCATCGGCAGGCTCGGAGATATCGCCGCTCACGCCGTCGATAACGCCGCCGGCAAGGCGTATTTCCTCGACAGCATGCCTGACATTGCGATCGTTGCGCCCGCAGATAAAAATCTTCGCTCCGTGATCGGCGTAGGCTGCGGCCACAGCACGGCCGATGCCGCGACTCCCACCGGTGATCAGGGCGACTTTGCCGGCGAGTTTTGTAGTTTCCCTGCTTGCCATCGATGGGTCGCTATAACATAGTCGAAGAATTGATGAAATCCTGGCAACCGCATCAGCGATTACTCATTTTTCTGTTGCTCGCCCTGGCGCTCGCTTGCGCGATTAGTCCATTCTTAACGCTTGGTGCCGACTGGTTTATGATTCAGTGGCCGGACTTGATGCCGCGACGAATCCCATTTCATCGCACCTTCGATCGGGCATTTATGATCTCCGGCGTCGTGCTGTTCGTTGTATTCCGCCGCTCGCTATTTACGAGAGAGTTGAAACAGTTATTTCACGTTAGCCGCGCACAGGCGCGCCGAGATTTTCTGGCCGGCCTAAGCTTGGCGGCAGGCTCAATTCTGTCGGTTTTGGTAACAATGATCGCTAGCGGAGTTTTCACACCGTTTTTTCGCCTCAGCCCTTCGCTCGCAATGTCCCGTATCGGCAGCGCCGCGGCTGCGGGTGTGTTTGCCGGCGTCTTGGAGGAGGTGTTCTTTCGCGGGATTTTATTCATGGGACTGCGTACCCATAGTTACGACTTTCGCGCCTATTGCTTGGCCAACCTGTTTTATGCCGCGCTGCACTTCATCAAGCCGGGTGACGCCTATTTCGTCAACCACTTAGACCTCGGCGTCGGTTTTCGTCACTTAGCCTATACGTTCACGCCCTTTCTCGATCCAGCGTCTTTAGTGCCCGGAATGATCGGATTATTGCTTGTCGGCTGTGTCTTGTCGTTTGCGGTGGAACGCACCGGCAATCTTTTTCTCGCCATCGGATTGCATGCCGGATGGGTGTTCGGCTTAAAAACTCTTCGCGTGTTCGGCGATTTCAAGCGCGATCAATTAAGTTGGCTGTTCGGCTCCAGCGATCCGAAAATAGTCAGCGGCGTGGTCACTTGGACTGCCATTCTAATCACGGGCATAGCCGTTTCCTATCTGACTAAAAGCCGAGCCGTCCGCTTGCGCGATCAGCCTCGCGTAATAGCGGCTTGAGTTTCTCGGCGATGCGTTGCCCGAGCACACGGTAGCCGGCCGCGTTGGGATGGATTGGATCACTTCTCAGCTCGGAGTTGCTAAGGATTCCTTCCATCACTTGGGGAATATAGTAGGCGCCAAGCTGCTTGGCCGTTGCTTCGTATATCGGGCTGAATTCATCGGTAAACATCCCGAGTCGCATCCCAGCAATCGCCACCATGGCTCCATGTGCCTGAAGGCGCCGCACAACTTCTGCCAAGTTCCGTTTGCTCTCGCTGCGCGGCACCTGGCGCAAAAAGTCGTTGCCTCCCAACAAAACAACCACCAGCCGCGGATTGCCTTCGAGGATTTCCGGTAAGCGCGCCAGCGCCTGCTCCGTGGTGTCGCCGCGCCTGCCTCGATTGACTATCGGAATGGCTAGTTCACGGGACATCACCGATGGATAGTCCTCGCCGGCATCGGCGCCAACGCCTTCGGTCAAACTGTCGCCCAAACAGACGATGGCGTCATTTGTCGAACCCAGATTTCGTACGTAATCAAAACCGTCGCTCGCGCAGCCAAGTGAACAGACCAATAACAAACTGTACCCAGCCGTATTAAAGATTCGTCGCCCTAAAGCGGCCATGAGTTTCACCACTGGGCAACAGCCATCGTCCCGGTCATGGTTGGATCAAGAGATCGGTCAATTCTCGCATCGACAATAGTTGTTCCAAATGCTGCACGGCGGCGAGAACTTGTTCTACTCGATGCGCCGACAATGCCAGCTTCGCGTTGGCACGGAACTTCGCCTCGATGTCAGATGGCGGCAAGGGGTCTTCCAATCCGCCGCGAGGGTGCGGTTGATTTTCTTCGAGCAGAGTGCCGTCGTCGAGCACCACTTTGACATGGCCGGAAAAATGGCGCGGGTAATCGATGGTTGGATCGATTTCATAGCGAACTTTGGCGGCCAGGCGCAAGACTTCAGGATCGCGAATCGCTGCGTCGGTAAATTCCTCTAAACCGGCTCGGCCGTGGACAAGCATGACGGCAATGCTATAGGGCAAGCTAAATTTGGCGCCATAGGAGCTCAATGGTGTCTGCTTGTCCGCCAATGGTTCCCAGAGACGGTGCACCGGCCCTTCTGCAGTGCGACACACCACCTCTTTGATCCGCGCCGGCGCCGG
>DASSGE010000980.1:0-5288 GCA_035693605.1 Binatia bacterium | reverse complement strand
GACATCCGCCGACCCGAAGACTTGAAAGGCAAATCCATCGGCGTCACCCGGCCGGGCGACCTAAGCGCAAGGTTATCACGCCAGGTCATCCGCAAGTTCGGGCTGACCACCGACGACGTCACCATCCACCCCATCGGCGGCAGCCAGCAAGAACGCTATCAAGCCATGGTCGGTAACGTCGTGCAGGCCATTCTGGTCACGCCCCCACTCGACGTCCGGGCCAAGAGCGACGGCTTTAATATCATTTACCGGCTGATCGATCTGGAGATCCCATTCGTCTACAGCTCTCTGATGACCAATTACAAAATGCTCCGGGAGCGCCCTGAGACGGTGCAACGCATGGTCGCCGCGCTCGCCGAAGCGGTCTATTTCGTCGAAAAAAACCCCGACAAGGCAAAAGCCGCGGTGGCCAAAGCCATGCGGGTGAAAGACGAAGAAGCGCTGCAAACTTCCTACAATGTGTACGCCCGAGAAATTGTCGATCGCACCATGGTGGTGCCGGGGAAATCGATCACCGAAGCCTGGGAGCTCGCCCGCGACACTGGCACCATTGTTCGAAGAAAACCTGAAGAACTTTACGATAACAGTTTCGTAAATAATTTAGAGAAGAGCGGCTTCTTGAAAGAGCTGTGGGGCAGTGAGAATTACCGCAGATAAATTGACCCTCAACACGTTGTTGATCCGAGAGGAGCGATTCTCGATGAAGATCGGATTATTCGCGCTCATAGTCATCCTGCTGTCCTCCGCCCCGGTTGGCGCCAATCCTTACCTTCCAAAGCCTGGCGAGCGAACCGCGACAATGCGCGTCTCGACCTGCGCGGTATCTGGCGGGTTTATTCATCTCTACACGGCACTGGACAATGGCCTTTTCGACAAATACGGCATCAAGCTGGAGAATATCTTTATCCGCGGCAGCGCCCAAAACCTGACTGCGCTCGCGACCGACGAAGTGCAGTTCACCTACTGCGCTTCGGACGCAATCATTCCAGGCATGGCGGCGGGCATCGAAGTAAAAATCGTCGCATCGCCGCTGGTAAAGCTGCCGTATGTTTTGATCACGCGAAAAGAGGTGAGACGCCCCGAAGATCTCAAAGGCAAAGCCTTGGGCATTGCCCGCGCGGGCGACTTGAGCGATCGGCTGTCGCGCGCGGTCGTGAAAAAGTTAGGCCTCGCCCCTGACGCGGTGACAATCCGGCCCATCGGCGGCAGCCAAGGCGAACGCTATCAGGCGATGGCGGCCGGTATCGTTCACGGCGTGATCATCACGCCGCCTCTCGATGTCCGGGCCAAGAACGAAGGCTACAATGTGATGTATCGCCTGATCGATCTGAATATACCTTTTATCTACAGCTCGCTGCACACCAGTCATAAAATGCTGCGCGAACGCCCCGAGATTGTCCAGCGCATGGTCGCCGCCTTTGCCGAGATCATTTACTTCGTCGAGAAAAATCCCGATAAAGCTAAGGCAGCGGTCAGCAAGGCCATGCGCACCACGGACGCCGAGGCCTTACAGTCCGCCTACGACACCTATGCCCGGGAGATCCTCGATCGCACGATGGTCGTCCCGGGGAAAGCGGTCGCTGAAACGATCGAGATCGCCCGCGAAAGCGGCAGCCCGGTGCGAAAAAAGCCCGAAGAGATCTACGACAACACCTTCGTCAACAACCTGGAGAAGAGCGGCTTCATGAAAGAGATTTGGGGGAATGAGAACCGGCGATAAGCCGTCACACGTCATGGGTTCAAAACGAGTGAGCCATGACGCGCCTTTCGATTCGGGAGCGAACGATTTGAACGGGGCGACGCGGTTGAACGGCTCGAACCGAGTTCCGTCGGTCCTGAGTAGGGCCGAGGGGCCGTATCGAAGGGCTTGAACGTTTTGAACTTCTAACTCGAACGCCCCTGTACCTTTCTTAACCACGTCATGTCTTCGAGATCATCCGGCGTGAAGGCTTTGGTAACTTTCAGCGAATCGCGGTAGATCTCGATCTCCTTTTCCACGGCGGCCCGCGGTTTAGTGCCGTCTTTGCTGTAGCCTAGCATCTGCGCCGTCATCGCCTTCTCGGCCAACGCCAGATCGATTTTGTGATAGCTTGATACATATTGCACGACTTCATTGCGATTGGCTGGATTGAGAATGTAATTCATCGTCCGGTGCAGCGCGCCGACCATGCTTTGAACCTTTTGCGGGCTTTTCTTCATCGTCTCCATCGAGCTCACCAAGCCGATAAAGCTCAGCGGCGCATAGGTTCGCGCATCGGCGATCTTGACGTAGCCCTTGGCTTCCAACTCTTCGACATACGGCGGCGCCAGCAACGTCGCGGCGATTCTTTTCGTTGTGAGCGACTTGATCGCGTTGTCGGTGACCTGCAACGCTAATAGCGTCACCTTTCCCGGTTCGATCCCATGGGCACGCAAAATCACGTTGGCGGACATGCCGACGGCGTCGGTGAGCGCGGTGACACCGACCGCTTTGCCGATCAGGTCTTGCACCGATTTAATCTCGGGCTGCGCGATTAGTACGTGAACCGGGTCTTGCTGCACGTAAAACACCCGCCGCAGCGGCAACCCGCGCATGATCGCCGAGGTCGCCGCGCCGGTGGTCGAAGAGAAATCCAACTCGCCTGCCACCATCGCCGCGATCGCCGTCGGCGGCGCCATCATGATCAACTGCGGCTCGATCTGCTCCGCAGCAAAAAAGCCCTTATCCTTGCCGAGATAGTAAGGCATGATCGACAAACTCTTGGATGGCACGTGAATCGTGACTTTGGTTGGCGCGGAAGCGCCGTGAGCTGCTGGCATGGCCAACAACAACAATCCGAGAATTATCGTGGCATTTTGAATTAGCCGCCGTACGTTCATCGCCGCACCAAACCTCTCATGCTCATCGAGACAATTCGATTCACCACGAACATCACCATGTACACGAAAATTTCGGACAAACACTTTGCCAACTTCGTGCGCTTCGTGTCCTTCGTGATGAAAACCTGATTTCCTATTTCGGATGGCCGCGTCACGCTTTGCTCATTCGTGAAACTTGCTTGCCGCCTCGGCGGCGACTTCTTTGACCAAAGGCACCGGGCAAAAGCCATGGGCTTCAACAGCGAACACCGGATTGAATTTGCTGCGAAAATTCTCCAACGCAATAACCGCCGCAAGTTCCACCAATTCCTCTTCGGAGAATTGTTTCTTCAGCCGATTGAAAAATCGATCAGTGACCCGTTTACCGGTGTAGGTCATGCGCTCGCATAGTTCCAGCGCCAACTTCTCACGCAAGGAGAAAAGTGGATTTTTTTTGTAATCGCCCAAGGCCGCCTCAACCTTTTCCGCCGACGCCCCGTGTTGCATCCCACTGGATGCGTTGATGTCCAGTCAATATGGACAGCCGTTGATACTCGCGGCTTTCATGCATAAAAGGTGGCGCAGTTCCGGGCTGATCAAGCCCGACGCCACAATGCCGGCCTGGAGCGCCTGAACCCCTTGCTGAATGGTCGGCCGCAGTCCATAGACCTTGGCCGTGTTCAAAATCGTGCCGTATTGTTTTTCCTGAGCCGCGAAAACTTCCTGCACTTCTTTCGGTGCGCTTTCTTTGGATGCCCCTTTGATTCTCAACATGATCAACCTCCGTGAATCCTGCTTCAATTAAAGCTTGAGTAGTTTTGCCGCTGTTCCGCCGAGCATATTTTCTTTGATTTGCGCAGCCAGCGGCAAGCGGCGAATTTCACCGATGTAATCGTTGACACCTTCGATGCTCTTGCCTTGTTCGGGAATGCTGGCATTAAAATTCTGCGGATAATCGGTGGCAAACACCATGCGCTCCGGCTTGATCACTTCGAGCGCGCAACGCAGCGCAATCGGACTGCCTTCAAATCCCGCCATATCAAAGTAAAGCTGGCTGAAATAGTCGTCAAACGATTTCGGCAGCTTGAACCGATACGACGAGCGCGAGATTCGTTCTTTGTAACCAGCCAAACCGCCGCCGAAGTGAGCAAATACGAACTGCAACTCGGGATACCGCTCAATGACGCCGCCGGCGATCAGACGGGTGAGCGCCACGCCTAGATCGAACTCGCGGGTGAGAATCACCGGCAGCATGTAGTCTTTCATCAAATCGTAGCCCTTGGGGCCGAGCGCCGGATGGACGAAGATCGGTACTTTAAGCCGGTTCACGACCTCATAAAACGGCGTAAATTCTTTGGCGTCGAGCGACAAGCCCTTGGCTTGAGAGGAGATGGTCACGCCCTTCAATCCCAATACGCTCACGGCACGTTCGAGCTCGGCCAACGCGTCAGTGCCGCCGAGCGGGGGCAAGTGCGCTAAACCGACGAAACGATCAGGATAGTCCCGCTGTGCTCGTGCCGTGCAGTCATTGAGCAGCCGGCAGTTTTCCAGCGTCGTATCCCAGCCAAGAATTGAGCTCTGCACGGCGATATCGATGCCGGCGCGATCCATATCGGCGATCTGCGCCTCAAGATCGAATAACTGTGAATGAATCGACGCATCGCCGGTGCGTACCGCGTCTTTCCTTGTCGGGTCCATGCCAAGTTTCCGTCCAAGCTCGGCGGGAATATAGTGATGTTCGAAATCGATGACCATCGCATGCTCCTCAGGGACCGCGTGCGTCGCACCTGTTCAAATTAAATAGTCAGCTTAAACGAATGACAGCCGGATCAATAATTATATCGTCTCAGGATGCATCACAAACTCATTTTTCTATTCATGACGATCGGCCTGGCCGTCTCGAGTTCTTTCGCCCAGGAGAGCAAAAGCTCTCACAGTCCATCAAGCGATTTCGACTCCTGACTTCGGCTATCTACTGATAGTGGTCGGCCGCAGTAAAGGCATGTTCGCCCAACAAGCGATCGACTTGAAGCTACTGGTTGTCAGCAACAGGGCGGCCTCGCAGCTGTTAGCGCGAGAGGTGCGTTGCGCTGCGACGCGCCCACCTCCGTGACATAATACAGATCCGCACGAATCCCGAAGCCGCCGCACAGGTCGCAGCTAAGGAACTGAGAATCAGTTCCGAGACCGCTCTCGGCGCGACCAAGCTGCTCTTGCCGGCAATCAGCACCGACGATCCGGGCGGCTTTACCGAACGCGGCCTGCGTTTGAACACGGAATTCAACGACAGTCGACAGGGTCCGATGCCAGTAAGATACCGATTTCCCAGTTGGCGACGTAACCGTCATCGGCGAAGTCCAGCGTCAGTTTGGGATCGACTGTAAAGACGGTTACCTGTGTCGATGCTCGGCGCATGAGATTGCGCTACGCGCTGCACGCCGGAGAAGACT
>DASSGE010000979.1:0-5258 GCA_035693605.1 Binatia bacterium | reverse complement strand
TGAAGCAAATAAACATAACACATCTGCTGATGCGCGAGGATTTGCTGGCGGCGTTTCTGAATAACAATCTTACATCCGACCAGGCGAAGATATGGAACGAGTTCGCGCTCAATCGGCTCACCGCGCTTTTCCGCGAACGCGGCTATTCGGTCTATCAACTTCATGGCTAGTCATTGCGAGATCTCCATCGTCATCCCGGTTTTCAACGAGGCGGCGGGACTAGCGGAATTGCTAGGCAAAATCCATGCGCTAAAACTCGTCCAGGCCGAGGTTATCGTGGTGGACGACGGCTCCAGCGACGGCAGCGCGGAGGTTGCGCTGGCAGCCGGCGTCCACGTGATTCGGCATCCGTACAATATCGGCAACGGGGCCGCGGTAAAGAGTGGAATCAGAGCAGCGCAAGGCCGATTGATCGTCCTGATGGATGGCGACGGTCAACACAAACCAGCGGATATTCCGCAACTGTTGGCAGAAGCCGGCAAGTATCACATGGTTGTCGGGGCGCGCGCCAAAGGCTCGAAGCTGCGGTTCCATCGCAACGTCGCCAACTCGGTTTACAACCTGTTCGCGTCCTACGTCACGAAATTCACAGTGCAGGATCTCACCTCCGGCTTTCGCGTCCTGTCGAGGCGCGATACGCTGCGATTCATCGATTTGTTGCCCAATACATTCTCCTACCCGACCACGCTCACGCTCGCTTTCCTGCGCTCGGGACTCACGGTCAAATACGTGCCGATTCAGACCCTCTACCGGTCCGGACAAAGTAAAATTACCCTGGTGACGGATGGCGTGCGGTTTTTTTTGATCATTGCCAAGATCGCAACTTTGTTTTCACCGTTCCGAGTTTTCCTGCCGGTGAGCATCATGTTTTTTCTCGCAGGGATGGCCAACTACGCCTACACGTATTACACCGAGCATCGCTTCACCAACATGTCGGCGCTTATGTTCACGGCCGCAGTGATCGTGTTTATGCTCGGCTTGATTTCCGAACAGATCGCCTTGCTGCGCATGGAGCGTCAACAAAGCGGTCGCCGGTACGACGACGGGTAGGAAGTCCTGGAAGAAATCTCATTTAGTGGTGGGCTGGGTTAATTTCTCGATAAAGCTTTGCAAATCCGGCGGCGATGTTAGGCCAGCCATATTGTTCGCTAACTTCAGTAAAAGCGGCTTTTGCAAGCTGTTGGCGAAGGGCGGGCAGCTCTAGTAGCTGTTCGAGGGCGCTGGCCAGCGCTCTCGGATTGGCGGGTTCGACGAGCACGCCCGTGACATGATCCCGCACCATCGAGGGAATGCCGCCGATGGCGGTGGCCACGACGCAGGCGCGTGCGGCGAATGCCTCCAAAACAACCACCGCTTGGCCCTCTGTTTCACCTGAAGAACCGACTTTGGACGGTACGGCAACCAAATCGGCGGCCGCATAGAACTCTGGCATGTGCTGCTGGTTCACCGTGCCGAAGAATCGCACTTTCTCGCCAATGCCGAGAGTCTGCGCGGCGCGCTCGAGTTGTTCCCTCTGCTCGCCGTCGCCGACGATACAGAGCGTGGTACGAGCGCGGGTTTTGGCAGGTAAAAGAGCGACTGCCTGAAGCAGATCGTCGCAGCCTTTGTTCGCGATCAGTCTCCCGACAAACAACACAAGATATTCGCCTTCGGAAAGCTCGCGGCGTAGCCCCCCGGGATTGCCGCTTGAGAAGAGCGCGATATCGACACCCATCGGGATGATGCGCGCTTGAGGCCGGCGAGAGTTGCGCGTGACCGCTGCGGCGGTGCTCGCTGTATTCGCCGTCCATGCGGTGCTGCGGCTGAGGATCAGATCTTTTAGAGGCTGGGCAAATCGTCCGCGCAGCGCGAAAGCGTCGGTGCCGTGGACGCTAACGATAAGCGGCACACGAAAGAGCCTGGCCGTCGCGAGTCCGACCGCGCCTTGAGGCAGAATCCAGTGAGCGTGGATCATGTCGAAGCGTTGCGTGACTAGCAAACGCACGAGCGAGCACGTCATCGCCATTAAATAGAAGGGCACTTGCAGCCAGAGCGCTGGTGTGCGCTTGAGATTCGGCAGCATCCCCGAACCGTAAGCCAAGCCCTGCAGTGTTGCGGGAAAATATTGAAAGCGATGCACCGTGACTTTGCCCTCGACAACCGTCTCGCTCTTCCCAGCCGCAGGAGCTAACACATGGACGTCAACAGCGCAGTCGGCCAAGTGCTCGGCCAGATAGCGCAGGAAGACGGAAGCTGTGTCATCGCGGCTCCGAGGATAGCTCGAAGCTAAGAAGAGAACTTTCACTGGCCCACTGCTCATGCTCGGCTACGGCTAGCGTTTAGAAGAAATGTTTCAAGCTGCGCGGCCAAATCCGACCAGGCTGGAACCTTGTGATCGAGGCTCGTCGGCTGCGCCAATTGCATGCGAATCGCTGCTGCCAGGCTCACCGGATCGTCGGGCGCAAATAGACATTGGCGATGGTCGCGCAAAATCGCTTTCATGGCACCCACCTCAGCGGCGACCAGCGCGGTGCCGCAGGCGATGATCTCGCGCGCTTTCTGCGGAAAATTATAGCGCCCGAAGGATGAATCGCGGTTGCAAACGACGGCGACGTCGAGGGCATTGAAAAGCACCGATACCTTGTCCAACGGCAGGGCGCCGAAGTCATGGATGCGTTTGCCGCGAGGGATTCCACTGGCCGACCGGCGGGGGCCCGCCAGCGCGAGATGGAGATTTGGGTTTTCGGCCGCGAGGATCGCGAATCCGCGATAGAGTGTGTCGATTCCTCGGCTCGCATACAAAGCGCCTGCCGTGCCGATGATATTCGCCGCTGATGGCAGCCCCAGTTGTCTTCGACACGCGGCGCGTTCCATGGGCCGAAAAAGGTCCGTGCGAATCGCGTTTTCCAAAAGTAACGCGGGCGCGCGGCTTTGATAGCGTTCGGCTATGTAGTTTACCAGCTGCGAGCTGACGCAGGTGACGCCGTCAGCGGCTTTCACCGCGCGCTTGAACAGCGCCAGCACGCCCGGGATGCTGGTCGCTGGGTAGCTTTCGAAATTGTCGTAGAGGTCAACGACCAATTTTGCTGAGGAGTCTTTTGCCAATCGATGAGCAAAAATAGCGTGGTAGGCGTCGGAGCCCGCCCAAATGACGGCCGGTCGAAAATCGCCCATGATTTGTCGAACCAAGCGAAAATACCGGCGCGGCCCAAGCCAAGGCGCGTTTAGAAGATTCACCGAATGCCACGTGATGTTCCCCGTCCCGGCACCGAGCGATGGCGTGGACGAGCCCTCCGATTTTTTTCTATAGCTTAATGAAATGCCGCGGATCTCATGTCCCCGCCGAGCCAACTCGAGCGGCAATTCCCAGAAGCGCCCGAAGCGGTCGTCCAGAAGATCCTTGCCCATATACTGGCGCTTCGTCAGAACGAGAATTTTCATTTAGCCGCCCAAGCGGTTCAGCATGGATTTCAGATTCTCAAGTGGCGTACGATGCGGTTCACACGGGCCTTTAAAGACGGCGATCGGCATACAAATGATTTGGCAAGAGTTCGCCAGCGAACTATACTATAACTCGTTATATTTTCATTGGTTTTACGATTGATTATGGCGGCGTAAAGCGACAGACGCAATGATTATGGAAGAAGAGTTGGTTCACCCACGTCGATCACAGGCCGCTTCATTCGCGGCTGCGAGGCCGGAGGAATGGGAAGTTGTCTATGCGCCCGAGGGGACACGACGAAACAATCTCTCCGGTTGGCGGATCATGTTTACAGAACTCATTGAGAATCGCCGGTTGATCTGGCTTCTCATACTCCGTGATATCTCGGTTCGCTATCGCCAGTCGATTTTAGGCTATGTATGGGCTGTCATTCCGCAACTTGCAACAGTGGGGCTATTTTCATTTTTGCATGCTTCGCGCGTCTTGCCAATCGGTGAAACACGCATCGTTTATGTTGCGTACGCGTTGTGGGGGATAAGTGTCTGGCAGCTGTTTGCAGGTTCTCTTTCAAGCTGTACATCCAGCTTAATGACTTCCGGTTCTTTGGTAACCAAGGTGAATTTTCCGCGGGAGGTTTTGGTGATCGCTGCGTTAGGGACGCCTCTGTTTGATTTTATCGTGCGACTCGTGCCGATTGTCATGGTTTTTATCTGGTATGGTGTGGTGCCCTCATGGAGCGTAATGTTTGTTCCCTTGGCGTTGATACCCGCGATTCTCCTAGCCCTTGGGTTGGGTTTTATCCTGTCAATCGTGAATCTGGTGATTCGCGACACCGGAAATGCGCTTGGTACGGTGCTGACATTCGGCATGTTTCTTACTCCGGTGCTCTATCCGCCGCCGGTGAGTTGGCCATTTTATTTGGTGAATTATTTAAATCCGTTGAGTCCTATCTTGACGGCCAGCCAGGATCTAATCGCCGTGGGAAATCTAATCAGACCGAGAATGTTCGCCCTCGCATGTGTGGTTTCATTGCTCTTGTCGCTTGTTGGTTGGCGGGTGTTCCGCATCACGATTCCTCGCGTAGCGGGTTACGCTTAGATTCGTACCCCATTTATGCAGTCTGATACCGTAATAAAAGTCGATGGCGTCAGTAAGAAATTCTGCCGCTCGCTAAAGCAAGCCATGTTCTACGGGATGAGGGACATCGCGTGCGACATAGTGGGTATAACACGGCAGCTGAGCTGTTTACGCCAAGACGAATTTTGGGCTCTACACAATGTTTCGTTTGAAGTGAAGCCCGGCGAGTGCGTTGGTCTGATCGGCCCGAACGGCGCAGGCAAGAGTACGTTGTTAAGACTGATCAACGGCGTAACCCTGCCTGATTTGGGGTCTATTCAAATTAAGGGGCGCATCGGCGCTCTCCTCGAGTTGGGTGCCGGGTTCCATCCTATGCTCACCGGCCGGGAGAATATTCACTTGAGTGCCGCGATCCTGGGACTCAGTAAAAACGAAGTGACGAGAAAATTCGATTCCATCGTGGATTTTGCCGGACTCGAAGAATTCATCGAAATGCCGGTGAAGCAATACTCTTCCGGGATGTATGTGCGGCTGGGTTTCGCGGTGGCTGTGAGCATCGATCCGGATATTCTGATCATCGATGAATCCATGGCGGTGGGAGACGCGACGTTCAGACGACGCTGTCTGGACCAAATCGATACTTTTAAACGGGCGGGGAAAACCATCATCGTCGTCAGTCACAATCTGCAAGAAATCGAGAAGATCGCCCAACGAATAGTGCTACTCGATCACGGGGCCGTATGCGCTGACGGCCGACCTT
>DASSGE010000978.1:0-3273 GCA_035693605.1 Binatia bacterium | reverse complement strand
GGTGTCGGTGCCGGTGAGGGCTTTGATCAGGCTGGTCTTGCCGTGGTCGATGTGGCCGGCGGTGCCGATGATGTAGGGCATGGGTTGATTAATTGAAAATTGATAATGGAGAATGGAGAATTATTCGGACCGGACGTTTGGGATTAAATCGTTGGCGTCAAAAATGGTTCTTAGGTCGAGGAGGAATTTGTCGTCTTGGATGCGGCCGATGATCGGTGGATCGGCTTGGCGGAATTTCTTGGCGATGGCGTTGGCGCTGAACTTGGTATTCTCGATGGTGATCACCACCGTCGGCAGTTCTTCCGTCGGCATCGCACCGCTGCCGATTTGCGACGTGGAATCTTGCAGAGCGAGCTGGAAGTCCTTGCCGAGGGCGGTCTCGAGCCTGGGCAATACCGACTGACCCATCGCTCGGACCTCGTCGACTGGCCGAGTGAAGGCGCGCAGCGTCGGAATTTCCGCGAAAATATTCGGCGATTGGTGGTAGCGGCGCAGGGTCGCTTCGAGGGCTGCGAGGGTCAGCTTGCCGCAGCGCAGGGCGCGTTGTAAATGGTTTTTGTTGATCTTGCCGATGAGTTCCTTTTTGCCGACCATCAACCCGGCTTGCGGGCCGCCGAGAATCTTATCGCCGCTGAAGGTAACGACATCGGCGCCTGCGGCGATTCTCTCGCCGACCAGCGGCTCTTTGGGCAGACCGTATTTGCTCAAATCGATCAACGCGCCGCTGCCGAGATCTTCCATCACCGGCAAACTATGTTGTTTGCCGATGGCGACCATTTGTTCCAACGTCACTTCGGCGGTGAAGCCGACGACTTTGTAGTTGCTGGTGTGGACCTTGAGCAAGAGCGCGGTGTTTTCATTGATGGCGTCTTCGTAATCCGCCGGATGGGTTCTGTTGGTCGCGCCGACTTCCCGCAGAATCGCACCGCTCTTGGCCATGATCTCGGGAATTCTAAACGCCCCGCCGATCTCAATCAGCTCGCCGCGCGAGACGATCACTTCTTTTCCCTGCGCTAGAGAATTCAGTCCCAATAGCACGGCGGCGGCGTTGTTGTTGACCACGGTCGCTGCTTCCGCGCCGGTGAGATCGACCAACAGTTGCTGCAAAGTCTCTTCGCGCTTGCCGCGTTTGCCGGCGACAAGATCGTATTCCAAATTGATCGGCGTACCGGCCACCGCGACCATGGCGTCGATGGCGGCTCGCGACAGCAGGGCGCGGCCGAGATTGGTATGCAAAATCGTCCCGGTGGCGTTGACCACGCGGATATGGCCGGGGCGGCTTTCCATCTCGATCTGCGCCTCGACCTGATCGAGAATGGCGTCGTCGTTTAAAAGCTGGCCTTTGCCTTGGCGGATATTCGCGCGCAACTGATCCAGAGCCGCGCGGCACTTTTGCGTTACGTAATCGCGATTGTAGCGAATGAGCAGCGCGGCGCAGCGCGCGTGATTGAGCAGGCGATCTATCGATGGAAGCTCGCTCAATAAAGTCGCGGTTTGATCGGCCATGAGGAGTCAAAGATTTGCACAGGGTGGTGGGGAATTCAACTTGGAACTGAACGTTGGGCTGTCATGCGCTGAGTGGTCTGTGAAGAAGTGATGGCTGAGCACCGTACGAATTTTTGGATCTGGCCGCGGGACTAAATGAGACTTCAAGCGGGAATCTCCTCGACAGTCCGCGCATAGAAGCCAAATCCCGACCTCGATGGAGATGTTTTCTAGTTGCCTCCGAGATACATCTAAAATTTGCAGACCAAGGTAGAGGTTAGGACAAAACCCTTCCCGCACATGAAGATCACGCGGAGACCAGAATCGGAGCCGGCGCGTCGTGGAGTTCAGTCCAGGTTCAACCCCAACTGACATGAACCATGTCGCTGCTCGCTTTGCTTGACACTCTCAAGGCGAGTCGGATATTTCTTCGGGGGCGGATTGATTCACTGAGAGGAAGTTCTCATGGCACTCAGCAAAGAAGAAAACGACATGTTGACGCAGGTCGGGCCCGGCAAGCCTGCCGGGGAACTACTGCGGCGGTATTGGCAGCCGATTGGGTTTGCCAACGAGTTGCAGGGCAAGCCGAAGAAGAAGCGGATTCTCGGCGAGGATGTCGTTTTGTTCAAAGACGAGTTTGGCAAGTACGGTGTGTTGGCGCTGCGCTGCATGCATCGCGGCACGTCGCTTGAATTTGGCCATATCGAGAGCGGTGGGATTCGCTGTTGCTATCACGGCTGGCTGTTCGACGTCGATGGCAAGGTGCTCGAGACGCCGGGCGAGGGACCGACGAGCACGTTTAAAGAACGGGTGCGCCAGCCGTCGTATAAGGTTCAAGAGCTGGGCGGCGTGTTGTTCGTCTACATGGGGCCGGAGCCGGCGCCGTTGTTGCCGCGCTATGACGTTTTGGCGCGCCAGGACGGCCGGCGGGCGATGCGGGCGCGCATCGTCAACTGCAATTATTTCCAGATGATCGAAAATTCCGTCGATCAAAACCATTTGAAATGGCTGCATCGCGGCTTAACCACGCCGACCTGGGAAGACGGGGAGATCAACCCGCAAATCTTTGAGCATGGAGTTCTTAACACCTACACCCGGCGGGTGGCCGGAAAAAATTGGGCGCACGTGAATTTTTTTATCATGCCGACGCTTAACAAGACCGGTAATGTCGAGGAGGGCCATCCGACTGAGCACCGCGCCAGCAGTTCGTGCGAAGTCATGCGCTGGCGCGTGCCGATGGACGATACCAGCACGATCCATTATACCGTCGAGTTCGCCAATGAGGTCGACGGCAAGGTCACTTCGAAGCTGATGAAGGACCGCTCTGCGGAAGGCGTACAAGAAACAGTTTTCGGCAAGTATCGCTGGGATGACGAGATCGGCTGGCTGGCGCGCGAAGATCAGGACCGCGCCGCGCAGGAAAGCCAGGGCGTGATCTTCGACCGCACCACGGAACATCTGGTGACTACCGACAAGGGGGTTATCCTATTACGAAAGATATATAAGGATGGGATAGAGGCGATCAAGCAGGGGCGCGATCCGCTCGGGATTGTGCGGGATCCAGCGAAAAATCAGTTGATACGGTTGGAGCCGCGGGAGGAACTGTTGGACTAAAAAAGGTTCCAATGGTTCCAAGTGTTCCAATCGGTTCCAGCGGTTGGGATTCGTTCAATGGTTCAAGGTTCAAAAGTTCAAGGTTGTCCGGATGGGAGAGTGGGATGAAGTTTTATGCCAAGGTTGTTTCCTGGTCGCTGGTGCTGGTTTCGCTTCCTTCGTACGCGGTAGCGG